>DATMBH010000277.1:0-2676 GCA_035559335.1 Gemmatimonadales bacterium | reverse complement strand
TGCGCGTCTTGGCGTCGTTCGACTTCAGCACCTCGCCGAACGTCTTCTCGAGGAAGTCGTCCTCGTAGTGGTGATTGGCCCCCTTGCTGAAGTAGAAGTTGCGAACGCCGTTATCCGCAGGCCGCCAGCCGATAATGTTGGGCCACATGATGTTCTTGCTCTCGTACTTGCGATACGTCGTGCGGATCTTAGCCCAGTCCTGCATCTGGACGGTGGCATTTACCCCGACGTTCCTGAAGTATATGGCGAGCGCGTCGGCGATCGCCGGGCCTTCCGACTCGCCCGGCTCCGTGAACGCCCAGATCTCGAACTTGAGCGGATTTCCGGGACCGTAACCCGCCTCCTTCAGCAACTGCTTCGCCTTCTCCGGATTGTAGGCGTAGAGCTCCTTGAATTTGCTTTCCCATTTGGGGTTCCAGCCCTCGGAGCTGTTGGGCAACCACAGCGAAATATAAGCGAGCTCCGCCCGGCCGGCGAAGACCGTCTTCCTCATCTCTTCGCGGTTGATCGCGATGTTGAGAGCCTGGCGCACCTTCTTGTTGACGAACGGGGCCTTCGGATCGAAATGCTTGTGGCCTGTGATGAACCACAGGCCGCCCATGTACACCGAAACCCAGTCCACCGCCAGTGAGGACTGGAAGCGCTTCAGTCCCTTGGCAAGCGCGTCCTTGTGCAGCTCGCGCGGCAGATCGGCGATGTGCACATCGCCAGAGAGCAGGAGGGCGAGACGCGTGGCCTCCTCGCGGGCGATCCGGAATTCCAGCTCCTCGTAATCCACCTTGTTGCCGGACCAGTGTTTGTCGTTGCGCTTGAACACGATGTTGAGGCCCATCTGCCGTCCGACGTACTGGAAGGGGCCTGTGCCGGCGGGATGCTTGTCGAGGCCTTCGATGCCCTCCTTGTCCCACTGCGCCTTGCTCGAAATGCGCAGGTCGCCGGAACGCTGGACGGCGAACATCATTGAGGGGGGCATGACGGGATTCTTGAAGCGGAACACAGCCGTGTACTTGTCAGGGGTCTCTACTTTGTCGACCGTGACCCACAACGCGCGCAAGGTCGCCGTCGAATCCTTACGGACGAGCAGCGAGTGAGAGTGCGCGACATCCGCGGACGTGAATTCGCCGTAGCCGTTGTGGAACTGGACGCCCTTGCGCAGATGAAAGGTCCAATCCTTGAAGTCCGGGCTGTGCTCCCACTTGGTCGCCAGCGCCGGGATGGGGTCCCCCGTCTTGGGGTCCATTCCGACCAGCGTCTCCCAGAAGGGCTCGAACTGCAGATGGTCCGGACGCGCGATGGTCCAGAAGCGGTTGCTCTCGTGGAAGCCCGCCGAGGCGAAGATCAGGCGCTTCACCTGCGCGGCCGATGCCAGCGTCGGGACCGAACCGATGACGGCTACCATCGCCATCAGCAGCCCGACAAACAGCGTTGCAAGTTTGGACTTCATGACTACCTCCTCTCTGGTTATCGGTGTTATAGATTTCTCAGCTTCGGATCCAGATGGTCGCGCAGCCAGTCGCCCAGCAGGTTGAGCGCGAGCACCGTCAGCATGATCGCGAGGCCGGGGAACATGGAAACCCACCAGGCTGTGACGATCAGTTCCCGCCCGTCGGCCACCATGACGCCCCAAGCCGGTTCGGCACGCGGCAGACCCGCACCGAGAAAGCTCAGCGAGGACTCGAGCAGGATCACGTATCCCACCTGGAGTGTCGCCAGCACGATGAGCGAGTTCACCACGTTCGGAAAGAGGTACTTGACCATGATCCGGGTAGCTGACGCACCCGCCACCCGCGCCCGCGCGATGAAATCGAGCTCCTTTATCGCCAGCGTCTCGCCGCGGACGAGGCGCGCATAGCGGGCCCACAGGAGCACGATCAGCACCGTGATCACGGTCCCGAAGCTGGGGCCCACCGCGGCGACGAGCACAAGGGCGAGCAGGATCGTTGGGAGGGAAAGCGATATGTCCACCAGCCTCATGATGACAGCATCCGTTCGGCCACCGAAGTAGCCCGAGATTAGGCCTAAGACGGTGCCGATGATACCCCCGACGAAGATCGCAATCAGCGACACCGTGAGGGAGACCCGCGCGCCGTAGATGATACGGCTGAGCATGTCCCGTCCGAGCTTGTCCGTGCCCAAGATATGCTCCATGCTGCCGCCCTCCTGCCAGAACGGCGGGGTTAGGCGATTCGATAGGGTTCCCTGGAACGGCTCGTGGGGGGCAACCCACGGTGCGAAGATGGCGGGAATCACCAGCAGGAACAGCAGAATCCCGAGCGGTATCAATGGATAGCGTTTCGCTTTCTGCCACCCGTCGATAATCCATGGTATTGCATACCAGGGCAGCGTTCGTGTCGTGGTCAATTGCGGCATGGTCAAGACTCCTCAGTTTCTCTACTGATACCGGATCCGCGGGTCGAGATACGCATACAGTATGTCAACCAGCAGATTGCACAAGATGAAAATGCCCGCGAAAAGGATTACGACGGCTTGGACCACCTGGAAGTCCCGGGACCTCACAGCGTCCACGACCAGCAGTCCGACGCCCGGCCAGGTGAACACGGTTTCGGTCACGACCGCACCAGTGAGCAACGTCCCGGCGATGATGGCAAAAAAGGTGAGCGGCGCGATCCCGGCATTGCGCAGACAGTGCTTCCAGACCACTTTCCACTCCGGTAT
>DATMBH010000276.1:0-5135 GCA_035559335.1 Gemmatimonadales bacterium | reverse complement strand
CGCTCCGAGGCCTCACCAAGCTCGCGCATCGTTCCCACCGCCACAATCAGCCGCCTGCCTCTCCGGATAGCCGTGGCCAGCTCGAGCGCCGCCGCCAGCGACTGCGGGTTGCTGTTGTAGCAGTCGTTGATCACGGTCACGCCCTCTACCTCCACGACCTCGCTGCGCCCCCCGGGGATGTTTACCGCCTCGAGCGCCGCGGCCGCTGCCTCTAGCGGCACACCCAGGACCTCGGCCACCGCCAGCGCGATCAGTGCGTTGTGCACCATGTGGCGGCCCCGCAACGGCAGCCGCACCTCCACCCCCCGGGCGCGGAACCGCGCCCTGCCCTGCTCGTCGAGCGACACCTCCTCGGCATACCAGTCGGCGCCGCTAAGGCCGGCGCTGATCACGCGCTTTGCCTCACCGCGCGAGCGCGCCGGCAGGCTCGGGGGCTCCACGCCCACCACCGCGGTCGCCACGCCGCGCAGCAGCGAGACCTTCTCCGCCATCACACCCTCCGGGCCGCCGAAGCCCTCTAGGTGTCCGGCCCCGACCATGGTCACCACTCCCACGTCGGGACTCACGATCTCGCGCATGCGCCCCAGTTCTCCCACCTCGCTGGCGCCGCACTCGACCACAAGCGCTGTTGCCTCCTCGGGCGCTGCCAGCACCGTGAGCGGCACGCCCACCAGGTTGTTGAGGTTCTGGCGCGACTTGTGCACCACGTATTTCGGGCCCAGCGCGGCAGCCACCAGCTCCTTGGTGCTGGTCTTGCCGTTGCTGCCGGTGATCGCCACCACCGGACCTTTGAAGTGCCGTCGCCGAAACGCCGCAAGGTCGCCTAACGCCTTCAGCGTGTCGTCCACCTCGAACCAGTCCATGCCGGGCCAGCGCGGCGTCCCGCTGCGCACCACCGCCCCGCCCACCCCCGCCGCCCGCGCATCGCCCAGCAGGTCGTGCGCGTCGAACCGCTCACCCTTGAGCGCGACGAACAGCTCACCTTCGCGCAGCGTGCGCGTGTCGGTCGAGATACCGCTGTAGGCGTGGTCCCACTCGGCGCCGGGCAGGCCGAGCGCCTCTCGCACCCGCGCTGCGGACCAGCTGAACGCGGTCACCGGCGCCGCGCGACCACTTCGGCCACTACTTCGCGCTCGTCGAAGTGCAGCTTCTCGGTCCCGATCAGCTGGTAGTCTTCGTGTCCCTTGCCGGCCAGCAGCACCACGTCCTCCGGCCTGGCGATCGCGATGGCGCGGGCTATGGCGTCGGCCCGGTCGTCGATCCTGAGGTGCGGCGTCTCGCCCATCCCCATCTCGATGTCGTCCATGATGCGGTCCAGGCTCTCGGTGCGCGGATTGTCGCAAGTGAGTATGGTCAAGTCCGCGTCGCGCGCAGCGATCGCGCCCATGATCGGGCGCTTGCCGCGATCGCGGTCGCCTCCGCAGCCGAACACCAGGATCAGTCTGCCGGGTGTCAGCGCCCGGACCGCCGCTAGCGCGCGCTCCATGCCGTCCGGCGTGTGCGCATAGTCGCGCAGCACCACGCACGGTTCTTCAGCGAGCCGCTCCATCCTGCCCGGTACCTGCGGCGCAGTGGCCAGCCGATCCACCACCGCGCGCAGCTCAAGACCCAACGCCAGTGCGGCCGCGGCGGCGCCCAGCGCGTTCGCCACGTTGTAGCGGCCGGGTAGCGGGATCGAGGCGCTTAGCGACTCTCCCCGGGCCTGGATGGTGAACCTCATCCCCAGCCGGTCCCCCTCGATTGCCGTGGCGCGCACTTCCGCGGCCGTCTCGATGCCGAACCGCACCGACCGCTCGCGGTTCTCGAGCGAGCGCCAGGCCGGGTCGTCCGCGTTCACCGCGGTCCAGCCCCCGGGCTCTAGATAATCCACCAGCTTTAGCTTGGCTGACAGATAGGCATCTTCCGTCTTGTGGTAGTCGAGGTGCTCGCGCGTTAGGTTGGTGAACACACCGACGCTGAACCGCAGCCCCCACAGCCGGTCCTGATCGAGCGCGTGAGAGCTGGCCTCCATGGCCACGAACCGGGACCCGGCCTCGTGCAGCGCCGCCAGCGTCTGCTGCAGTTCCACCGGCCCCGGCGTCGTCAGCGATCCGGTGCCCGGCAGCTTGCGCCCTTCAGTGTCTATCGCTCCCAGCGTGCCGAGGGATGAGGCAGGCGCCGCCGCTCCCAGGATGTGGCGGATAAGGTGCACCGTGGTCGTTTTTCCGTTGGTTCCGGTCACCGCGATGAGCTTCAACCGCTCGACGGGGTCGCCGTATCTCAGCGCGGCCGCAATAGCCGCCGCACGCCGCCCGTTCTTCACTTCCAGCACCGGAACCGGGACGTCAGCCACCGGCCGCTCCGCAATGACCGCCGCGGCGCCGGCCTTCACGGCCGCCGGAATGAACGCGTGCCCGTCGTTGGACACCCCCGCGTAGGCCACGAACAGCGAGCCAGGAACCGCCTTGCGGCTGTCGGTCACGACTTCCGTGAAGGCGCCCGGCACCCCATCAGGCCAGCGCACCAGCTGACCGTGCGTCTCCAGCCTGGTTCTCAGCGCATCAGCTTCCACTTCGCTCCCCGCTCTCGGTCCGGACCGCCCGCACCGTTATGATCGTCCCAGAGGCCACCTCACTTCCAGCGGCGGGTTCGGTGCCTTCCACCCTGCCGCGCCCTTCGAGCCGAACCCTGAAGCCAGCCTGGTGCAGCACCCGACTCGCGGCGCGTATGCCCAGCCCCGCGACATCCGGGACCACGCGCGGCGCGGCCGGCAGCACACTGTCGCCCGCCCAGGGCAACTCCACCACCCGCGGTCGGGAGCCGGCGCTCGCGGATCGGGGGACGGATAAGCCCTCAAGACCGCCACCCGAGCCCGAGCCGCCCCAGCGCCGGGACACCAGGCGCGAGCGATCGAGGTAAACAGCCGGCGTGGCGAGCGCGGCTTCCAGGATCGAGCGCGTCACGGGCGCCGCAGTCGCGCCGCCGAAATAGTCGCCACGCGGATCGTCGATCTTCACCACCAGCACCAGCTGCGGCTCAACCGCCGGGAACAGACCCACGAAGCTGGCAGTGTAGCGCCCCTCCTCGTAGCGCCCGTCAACCACCCGCCGTGCCGTTCCGGTCTTGCCGGCCACGCTGTAATTGCCTAACGCCGCGCCTCGGCCTGTGCCCTCTTCGACCACGCCGCGCAGCATCCGCGCCAGCTGGGCCGCCACCTCCGGGGCCACCACCCGCCGAACGGGACGCGGGCGGTGCGCATAACGCAGGTTGCCGCGGCTGTCGCGCACCTCGCGCAGCAGCGACGGCTCCATTAGCACGCCGCCGGTAGCGAATACCGAGTAGGCAGCCGCCAGCTGCAGCGGAGTCACCGCCAACTCGTAGCCCATCGCCAGCGACGCCGGGCTCTCGGCCGTCCAGCGCCGCACCGGCCGCAGCCGGCCGGGGGACTCGCCCGGCAGCTCCACCCCGGTCGGCGTCCCGAACCCGAAGTCGCGCAGCGCCTCGTACTGCTCCACGGCGCTGAGCCGCGAGCCTAGCTTCGCGATCCCCACGTTGCTCGAATAGCGGATCACGTCGGCCAGGGTGAGCAATCGAGCCGGATGGGTGTCGTGGATGGTGCGCGTGCCCAGCCGCCAGGTGCCGCCCTCGACGTCAACGGTGTCGAACGGTGTGGCGCGACCCGAGCGCAGCAGCGCAGCCGCCGTGAACACCTTGGCCGTGGAGCCCGGTTCGAACACGTCGCTTACCAGACCGGCCGCCGCCACGCCCTGCCTCACGCTCGCGATCGCCAGGATCTCGCCGCCGGCCGGCTCCATGATGACCACGTCGCCGCCGCTGGCCCCGGCCTCCGCCACGGCCGCTCGCAGCGCCCGGTCGGCAATCTCCTGCAGCTCCGCGTCCAGGGTCAGCCACACGTCGTCGCCGTCCACCGGGCTCTCGCCCGGCAGCGACGGCGCCTGGTAGGTCTGGCCCCGATGGTCGCGCAGCATCACAGCGTAACCGGCGCGGCCCGCGAGCAGCGAATCGAAGGCCCGTTCCAGGCCTGACAGCCCGCGCCCGTCGCTGCCGACGCGCCCTACGATGCGCGGCGCCAGGTCAGGCCGGGGATAGAACCGCGCCAAGCGCCGCTGCAGGTGCACGCCGCGCAGCTCGCGCAGCGGCTCCACCTGCTCCCAGCTGTACGGCCCCGGCCACTCTACCCACGCGCGAGCGGACTCGAGTGCGCCGCGCACTTCGGCCAGCGGCCGTCCCGTCGCCCGCGCCAGCAGCTGCGCCGTGCGACGCAAGTCGTGCAGATCGCGCGGCGCCACGCCGATGGCGAACGTCTCCTGGCTCACGGCGATTGCCACGCCGTGGCGGTCGTACAGCGTGCCGCGTCGCGCCGGCAGGCTCACGCGCACCGTGTGCTGGGCCGCGGCGCGCTGGCGCCACGTCGAGCCTTCCACCAACTGCAGCTGCGCCGCCCTGCCCGTGATGGCAAGCGCCACCACGGTGAATCCGGCGGAAACCAGCGTCAGTCGCGAAGGGAGCTTGGGCACGTCACCGGTTGCGCGGTTCCTGCAGAATCGTGATTTCCGAGTCCTGAGGCAAGCGCAGGCCGAGCCGTTCGACCGCCAGTGGCACCAGCACCGAGCGGCTCCGGGCCCGCTGCACCTGGCCGGCCAGCGCCGAACGGCGGATCTCCAGCGCCCCGCGCCGCCGCTCCAGCTCGTGCAGCTCGCGCGCCGTGGCGATCGCCTCCGACTGGCGCCAGATCACCACCGTTGCCACGACCAGGAAGAATCCCAGCCACAGCGCCAACCAGTAGCGGCCGCGCAGCCCGGTGCGTTCGGGTGAGGTCATTGCGCCTTTCTGAAGCCCCGCAGATGAGCGCTGCGCGCGCGCGGGTTGCGCGCGGTCTCCTGCTCGGTCGCCGTCACCGGGCGCCTGGTGATCACGGCGCCCAGCGGCCGGCCGCGGCAGGCGCATACTACCTGCTCCGGCGGGCAGATGCAGCGCTTCGCCCAGTCGCGGAAGGCGCGCTTGACCAGCCGGTCCTCGCCCGAATGATAAGAGATGACGGCGATTACTCCACCCGGCTCGAGCCGCTCCAGCAGCGCTGGCAGCGCGCGCTCCAACCGGCCCAGCTCGTCATTTACCGCGATGCGCACCGCCTG
>DATMBH010000275.1:0-3145 GCA_035559335.1 Gemmatimonadales bacterium | reverse complement strand
CACCGAACGGCGCCCGCACTAAGGCCTGACGTAACAGCGCGCCGCGCAGGACTGTCAAGCCGGGCCACCCCGTGGCTGCGGCGCCGCCGAACGGCGGCTGGGACCGATGCCTGTGCGGCGGCCGCGCCGACAGCTACACACCGTTGTTAGGCCGCCAAGAGAGCACCCTGCTCTCCGCGCACCTGCGAGGGGAGCCGGTACCGGCGCGTCATGCCACACACGCCAAGATCTGGATTTGCGTCTCATCGGAGGGGCCACGGTGACCCTCCACTTGGATGACCCGGACGTGGTCTATGGAATCGTCCTCATAAAGGCCGGCCGCCGGATAGCGAGACTTGTCCCGCCTGACCTGCCGTGCACAGAACGCATCCAGAATGGGCTTGAGGGTGTTCTCGATGTCCAGTGGGCGCTTGCCCAGTGCTCTGCGGATCGTAACGCGAACCGCCCACCACTCTACCTTCTTGGGACGAGCCTGAATCAGGGGCAGCGCGTCCGACCGCAGGCGCTCCCGCCGCTGCAGGTCGGTTCGACCGGGGGTCATGTCAGCCCAGGTATGTACCCTTGCGACACGAAGGGCCAAAACAGGGACAAATCGAGGGTCATCGAGGTTGGTCACTGGAGACCTCTTGGCGGCCTAACGGACCGCGCGTAGGCTGCGGCGCGGCCAACCGAGGATCAAGGCCGCGCCACCGCAGAGTGGCCGCGCCGACAGCTTCACGCGCTTGTTATGCGCCGGCCCGGCGAGTTCTGCGCTGTCCCGCGAGATCTTCCAGGCGCACGCCCTCTCCTCGCGCCAGGGCGGCCCGGGCCTCGGCCACCCGGCGCAGGAACTCCGGATGGTGCTCGAGCCGATACTCGAACCAGTCCTCCTCACTGTCAAAGCCGATCAGCACCCCCGCCGGGCGACCGTGCCGGGTGATCACGATCTCCTCCCGACCCGCCAACCGCAGGTACTTCGACAGGTCATCCTTCACCTTCGCGAGCGCGACCGCCTTCACTGGCAACCCCCTCTTCCTCGAGCCAGGCCTGCGCTTGGGCCTTACTGACGATGGCGAGGACTTGGACTTCAGACTCCGTGACGTCATAGAACACCCGTAGCTCTCCAACTCGCAGCCGAAACTGGGGTCGGCTCAAGCCCCGTAACCTCTTGATCCGGCTCTTACTGATCTTCGCCGGCTCGTGCCGGAGGTGCACCTCCAAGGCGTCCAGCACTGCTGCCCGACGGGTGGCCGAGAGCTGCTTAAGAGTTGCCGCCGCGCCAGGGGCCAGGACGATCTCATAGGCCATTCTGGCTATAATATGGCCAGATCAGCCAGCCCAAGCAACATGGAGACCCAGACCCGGCAAAGCGCAGGGGCCGTGCGCATAACGCATCCGGCTTTAGCTGCCGCGCGGCCGCCGCGAGCCGAACCCACGGCCAGAACGAACGGCGGCTGCACTAAGGTCACATGTTGCTGCCGTGATCACCAAAACGCAACCGCCACGGACACCAAACGTGCGGTTGTTGAGAACGGCGGCCGCCCACTGAGCTTCCCGGCGGCCGCGCGGACAGCTACAACCCGCAGTTAGGCGGCCGCTCCAGATGTTCCACGAATCAACGCACGGACAGCCCTGAGAATGGCGTGTTTCTTCCGCCAGCCCTCTTTAATGCGGGGCTGGAAGGCGCGGATCGCACCGATCCGGTCATTGCGGGGGTCGGGCATGCCTTGTGGGACGAAGTGGCGCTTGATGCGATTGCACATGCGGCAGCACAGGGCGAGGTTCCAGGTGGCCTGGCGTGACCTGCGGGGGTCAATATGGTCCAGCTCGCCCGAGTCGTACGCCATGACGGACGACAGGAGGTTGCGATGGCAGTATTCGCACTTGAAGGCGGCACGTGACCACACCAATACCTGCGTCGGTGTCCATCCGTAGGGTTTGGCGGTAAGGGATGTCAACAGTCGGTCAGCTGTGCCGCGACTTACCGCGCCTAGCGGGCGCGCTCTTCGTGCGACTGCCATGATGTAACTACCTCGTCCTCTAGAGTGACTTTCAGTCCGTGGTACTGCCACGTCTCGCGCCGGGAACGCGCCGTCTGCTTGACGTCCTTCGCGTGCGGGCTCCCCAGGGCGTCGACGAGCTGCTCCCGAGTCTGACCGATCCAGCACCGGCGCGCCATGATGTCAATCACGACCTGTTCATTGCCGTACTTCTGCAGGAGGCGCTTCTTGATTGCGACCGGCGTGTACTTCCGTCCCGAGAGTACTCGTCAAACAACGACACCGACCACGCCAGCACACAGAAGGACGAACTGCGTCGGCGTTGCGAGTATTGCCAGCACCACGAAGGCGAGCAACAGCCCGATTGCACAACCAGCCACATCAGCTCCGAAGTTATGAGCGGCCGTCTAACGCTTTGGCAATGAGCTGCGGGCCGCGGCGTCTGCAAGCAGCCGGTGCTCGCCGGACGCCGGATCGCCGCGGCCCGTCAGCTCCATTTCCGGGTTAGGCGTCACCGTCAGCGAGAGTCCGCCGGCACCCTAGGGACTCAAGAAGCAGGCGGCGGGCAAGGAGCTGCACGTTGGAGGCATCATAGTGCGTCGGTGAACCTGCGATGCCGCGAAGGCGGTGCGCTGCGACCTTGCTCCTGAGCGAACTCGCGTTCCGAATCGCATCCTCGACGGGCACGTAGACGTCTCGAATGCTACGGTGCGCCCATGAGGCCTTGCTGATCGACTCCAAAGGAAATTGCCGCTCTACCTTGGTCGGAGTGCCCCGGCGCGTCCACGGTATAGACTCGGAAAGGTCAACCCCAGCGGCCCGAAGTCGATCCTGGAGGTCCTTCAGGACGGGTGGGTTCCATCGGCCAGACTTCATTGATGGCAGCTCGGTGGTGGCCCGGACTTCCAGTCCGAGCTCCTCGATGGCGGAGTAGGCAGCTTGAATAGCGTAGGCGAGGCTGACGTGGTGTCCGGCATGGTTCCACACAGCTCTTTGGGACCACCAATGGCTTGGCTCCAGGTCCATTGGGTGGACGGAACAGAGCGAGTAGCTGAGCCTCAGCTTGAAGAGCGCGTACTGGTATCGCCGGCGGTGCGATGCCCGCGCTGCGACCTCGATGGCAGATTCCAGCTCGCTAGCATTTCCCTGGAGCTTGTCCATGAAGC
>DATMBH010000274.1:0-3167 GCA_035559335.1 Gemmatimonadales bacterium | reverse complement strand
CACCGAACTCAGGGCCATCACCGCCGCGCAAGCCAGTATCGCGGTCACGCTTCCGACGTGGTCGTGCAGCAACCCGATCGCCTCGGGTCCCGCCAGCCGGCCCACCGCCCCGACCGACTGGGCTACTCCGAGTATCGTGCCCTGCTCTGCCACGCCGGCCAGCGTGGACACCATGCCGGTGGCCGACGGTCCGAAGAACGAGTTCGAGGTCGCGAACGGCACCATCCAGACGTAGAGCGCGAAGCCACTGGGCATGAGCGGCAGCACCACGAGAGCGAGCGCCATCCCCGCGTTGCCGGCAATCAGCAGCGCGCGGTCGCCGGTGCGTCGCTGCAGCTTGCCGAACAGCCAGCCCTGCACCACCGCCGCGATGACACCGATCAGGACGAACAGCGCTCCCATCTCCCGCTCGCCCCACCCGAATCGCTCGGCGGCATCCAGCGGCAGCACCGTGATCCAGCCGGCGAAGGCGAACGGCGCGAGCAGCCACACCACGAGCAGCGGCCGCAGCTTCTCTCTGGCGAAGGCGCGCCGGAAAGGCGACGGGTCGAAGAACGGGCTGTTCTGCCGGTGCGCCTGGTCGAGCGATTCGTCAAGTATGGCCCAGGCCACGACGAAGTTGATGAGCGCCAGCGCGCCGGCCAGGGCGCCCGGGCCGAGGTTGCCGCCGTAGCGCGCGGCGATCGCGCCCAGCGCGGGGCCCACGATGAACCCGATCCCGAACGCGGCGCCGATGGTGCCCATCGCGCGCGAGCGACGCTCCAGCGGCGTCACGTCAGCGATGTACGCCTGGGCCACCGAGATGTTGCCGCTGGCAAAGCCGGAAATGAGCCGCGCGAAGACCAGCGCCTCGTAGCTCGAGGCGACCGCGAACAGCGCGTAGCCGGTGGCGTTGACGAACGTGGTCGCCAGGATCACGGGGCGGCGACCCAGCCGGTCGGAGAGGCGACCCAGGATGGCCGTTCCGAACAGCTGCGCGGCGGAGAAGATGCCCAGTAGCAGGCCGTAGCCAAGCCCGCCGGCGCCGTGGCGGGCCGCCACGTAGGGCAGGATGGGCAGCACGATCCCGAACCCGATCAGGTCGATCAGGACCGTGAGGAAGATGACGAAGATCCGGCGCCGCTCGCGCACCTAACGACGCAGCAGTCTCGCGCTCAGCCAGCGCGCTGTGTCGTCCAGCACCTGCGCCGGCAGCGCCAGGTCGCGCAGGGTGGCGTATTCGCTCGGGGAGCCGTCCCCATCGGTGGGGAGGAACAGGTGGTTGAGGCGCGGATACACCCGGACCGTGACGTCGCGGTTGCCGCCGGAGCGGATCGCGGCCGCCAGGGCCTCGGCCTGCTCCACCGTGACCTGCCGGTCCAGCGCGCCGTGCTGGATCAGCACCGGCTGCCGCAGGCGCCGGGCGGTGGTTAGCGGATCGTAGGTCGCGAACCACCGGGTCCAGGCGTTCGAGCGCAGCCAGGCCTGCACCTGCTCTTCAACTAGGGCCAGCTGTGCCTGGCGCAGCGAGTCGGACAGGCCGGGGGCCGTCTCCACGTTGCGCCGCAGCTGATAGCGAACGACCTGCTCGCCGGTCTGCGCCGGGCCGGCCAGGATCACCACCGCGGCAATCGCCGGATCGTCCACCGCGACCAGTGGTCCGATGATCCCGCCCTCGCTGTGACCGAGCAGCGCGATGCGGCGCGGGTCGACGTCGGAGCGCGAGCGCAGCCAGGCCACGATCTGGCGCACCTCCTCGGCGTGATCGGCGGTCGTGGATTCGAGGTTCCCCCCAGTAGAGCCGTCTACTCCGCGGTCGGCGAACCGGAACACGCCGATCCCCTCGCGCGCCAGTCGCTCGGCATAGTCACGGAACGGGCGGTAGCCGGTAACCACCGGCCACAGGTCCTCGTCACGCGGCTGGCGGCCCGAGCCGCTGATCGTCACGACGACCGGCACGCGGCCACGGCTGGCTGAGGGAAGAGTGAGGGTTCCGGCGAGCGAGAACGTGTCCCCACTGCTCATCCGGATCGGCACCTGGAAGTCCTGCGCCGTGTACGGCGCACCGGGCGGCGCGCTGTAGTCGGCCCTCGGGCGAAGGAGCCCCGGGAGCGGAGGCAGGGAGTCCACTCCGTTCCAGGGCGTCGCGACGATCCGTTGCACCGGGATCTCTATGGGAGCATCCGGCCGCCGATCGCGCATCGCCACCATGCCGGCGACCGATACCTCCGCGCGGGCACCACGGAACCGAACGGTGACGCCCAGCACGGTGTCCGTCCCCACGGCGTGGACCCGAAACACTGTGTCCCGGCCGGCGGCGCGGTCGATCAGCTCGCTGATGATGGAAACCGACTGCCCGGGAATCACTGCGTCAATCGGTCCGCGCAGGGCGGCCGTGCGTTCTTCGCCGCGCGCGCTGCGCCCATGCACGAGGATGGAGTCGCCGTGCGCCTCGATCCGAATGCTCCCGCGCAGTGAATCGCCCGCTGCGTTGTACGCCTGCAGCGTGAATCGCGCAACCGCGCCGCCTGGCGCGAACTCGGTACGGCTGTCCTGCCTGAGATTGAGCAGCGGAATGGTGACCGAGCGCTCGATGACGAGCGGACTCGCACGGTAGCTCTCGCGGCCCACTTCGGTGCCGCCCTGCACCATGCGGTACAACAGGGCCGTCTGCTGCTGCGAGGCCGCCGCGTCCGCGCAGGTCGCCAGCAGGATCCCCGCCGCCACAACAACCTTGAGTGTACCGGCAACTCGCCTGTCCATGCTTCCCCCGCTGACCCTGACCCTATCCCCGACCCTAACCCCGCTTCTCTTTCAGTCGCTTCTCCAGCGCCTTACCAGCCACCCGCGTGCGCCTGCGCTCCTCGGCCTGGGCCCGCTTGTCGTAGCGCCGCTCAAGTAGCTCGAGCTCGCGCTTCAGCTTGCGATAGCCCTCCAGGCGCCCGGCGTCGAGTCGGCCGTCCGCCACGGCCGCGACCACGGCGCAACCGGGTTCCGGCCCGTGCGAGCAGTCGCGAAACGCACACGAACCGGCCAGGGCCTCGACGTCGGCGAACGCGGCGAGAAGTCCTTCATCAGCGTCGGTGAGCTGCAGCTCGCGCATCCCCGGCGTGTCGATCAGCAGTCCGCCGCCGGGAAGCAGCACGAGTTCGCGGCGGGTCGTGGTGTGGCGACCTCGCGCGTCGGCT
>DATMBH010000273.1:0-6018 GCA_035559335.1 Gemmatimonadales bacterium | reverse complement strand
ACCAACGCCCCGTCCTCGGACTGCAGTTGGATCCGCGCCCCCGCCACGCCGACGCCTCCCAGCTCCACCGATCCGCTCACCTCGCCGCCGCGCTGCAGCGGGATCGCTACGAACAGGTAACCGTTCGCCGCCGGTACCATGGTGAAGCGGCTTGCGACCGGTACCCAGGTCGGGTCCGGGAGCGACAGCGTATCCAACTCGACCACCGTGCGGATGAATGGCACCATATCAAAGGTATGGAAGCGCCCGGACGAGTCGGTGATGACGCCCCGCGCGCCGATGCGCAGCAACAGCTCCGGAACGCCGTCCTCACCCTCGTCCTGCGCGCCGTTCCCATTGGAGTCGTAGAACACCACTCCAGCGACTCCGGCACGTCCCAGGCTGCGGCCGTCACCGGTCCGCAGCACCCCGGCCCTGCGGTCGAGCAGCAGCGACCCGTCGAAGTTCTGCACGCCCTGCGTCCCGCGCCCGCCGCCGGCGGAACCACGGTGAATGAACCGCAGGTAGGGCAGATTGGCGTTCACCGACAGGTCCAGCACCGCCCCGGTGGACCGCCGCCACGCGTAGCCCGCCTCGACGCGCACGGTGCTCGTCATCTGCCGGCTGATGGCGACGCGTGACTGCTGGGAGCTGGGGTTGCAACCGAGCATTGGCCCCGCGCAACCGGCGGCCATCGTCACCGAGAGCAGCCCGTACCTCAGCCACCGCGGCCGTCTCAGCAGCAGAGTCAGCATGGCATCGTAGTTCGATACGGTCGAAATCAGTCCGGCCCGGGATCTGTCTTCGCCGGCTGTAATGCTCAGTGTGGCATTCGAGAACCTGAAGCTCGGGCTCAGGCGTACAGTGCTCCGCTGCCCGCCCGCCACATCGGCGCGGAACCAGCTGGCGCGCAGCACCAGCGCGCCTCCGCCTGGCCGCCAGAAGAACCCCGTCTCCTGCCGGCCCTGGTCACGTCCGCCGCCGAACAGACTACCACTCAACGAGTCGAACCGGGACAGCCCCAGGCTGAACTCGAAATCGGGACCGCGGCGCCACTTCGCGCGCAGCCGTGTGGCGCCCCTGGCCACCGCCTCCGCCTCCAGCTGCAGCGAGGTGCCCAGCGCCAGCGAGGCGGAGGCATAGGGATGCCACGACTCGCCGCGCGCGGTGCCGTCGAACCACTCCACGCCAGCGCGCGCCGTCAGGCGGGGGGTGAGCCCGGCGCGCAGATCCGCCGAACCGTGGTTGCGGCACGGGTCGAACAGGCACTCACCGTAGGCCAGCGCGTACTCGGCGCGACGTGCCGGGAGCCGCGACTCGGCAACGTCCACGGCGAACTGGCGGCGCAGGACCTCGCCGTTAGGTCCATAGGCCCTAAGTTCACCGAGGTTGAAGCCGTAGTATAGCGGTACCGACACGCGGAACTCGCCGGTGCTGTCCGTGGCAGCAAAGGCCCGCAGCTGTCCGTACTGGTACAACTCGACGTCCCAGCCGGGGCCGAGCCGGCCGGTGATGAGGTCCGCGTCGAAGTCCGCGGGCCTGACGAACGGCTGATTGCTCACGCGCGCGCCGCGAAGGGCCCTGAGGCGCGGTCCTTCGGTGAAAATGTGGCCGGCCGCCAACTGCCGGACCGGCCCGCTTTCCCACGCCCGCAGCCACGACCAGCGATCCTGCACGGTGGTGCCGTCAACGGCGCGGACTCTGGTGGCGGAGTACTCCAGGCTCCCGCCCGCCAGCTGGATACCGGCCCCAAGCTGCATCGTGTGCTGCTCGAGCGGCCGCTCGGTGCCGAACTGGAGTCCCCAGTCTACGACCGCGCCTTCCAGGAGCGAGGTCCTGGCTGCCAGCGCGCGCTCGGCCGGCGGCAACCGGGTCGGCGCGGCTGCCAGCGCCGCGCGCCTGGCCTCGCGCTCCAGACGCCTGATCACCGGCAGGTGTTCGGTGGCGATCATGCTGACGACCAGCTCGACCCAGTCAACCATGATCGAGACGTCCAGCAACCACCCGACCAGCTCGGAGCGGGCATAGAGCACGCCGCCGACGGACACCACCTCATCCGGCTCCAGGGCGGTGCTGTCCATCCCACGCCGCCGCGCCGCGCCGAGCGCGTCCACCAGCAGGGCCACCGAGCCAGGCTCCAGGACCGCCTCAACGTGGGCGCTGTCAGAGGCGGTGACCCGCACCTCGACCAGTTCGAGCACTTCGCGCAGCGGCAGGTAGGCAACCCGCCCGCGGCTCATCGCCACCAGGGTCCGCTCCGGCCCGCGGGAGACGCGGACCGCCAAGATGGTCTCGGTAAGTGCGGTGTCCTGCGCGCTCAGCGCGGTAGCGCCGGCCAGCAGCAGCATGATGATGACCGCGGCGACGTGCCCCGAACGGGCCGGCGCCGCCACGTCAGTTGCCCGTGTAGACGACCGTCAGCGTGATCGTGCCGCGGTACACGCCGCCGTTCTGGGTCAACGAGGGGCTCACCGTGCCGCCCATCCACACGTTGATGTGGTTGTTAGGCGGATTCTGGTTGTTGATCCGCACCACCAGCGGCGCGTTGGGGTTGAAATAGGTGCAGTTGGCCTGCGTGGCGTTCTGGCGCCGGTAGCAGCCGGCCGTGGCCGAGAACGAAATCGGCATAGTCCACCCGCCCGTCCCGGTCGAGAGCGTGGTGGGCAGCGTCATCGTGATGGAAACCTCGGCGTTCCTGGCTCCCTGGATCACGAAGAACGCCGCGTTGGCGCTGGTCTTCGGGTCCACCGTGGTCGGCGTGCCCGGCACCACCGTGCCGAACTGCAAGTTGTTGGGGTTGGACACCGTGAGCAACGTGTTGTCCACGTCTGCGCTGGCGGTGATGTTGGACGCCGCCTGCCCGCGCGAGACGCCGGGCAGCACGGCGACGAGCAACGCCGCCGTCGCCAGGAGGCGCAGCCGATTCACCGCACCTCCACCACCGCCGAGTCGCCCACAGCGGGCGCCGGCAGGATGTTGCGCTGGTCCAAGTCGTCGCGCTGCGTCGTCAGACGCATGCGGACGAAATAGGATCCCGGCTCGAGCGCGGTCTCGAGCGGGAACACGAACCTGCGGCGCAGGTCGTGATAGACCGCCAGCGGCGTGTCCCACCGCGCGCGCACGCGACCGGCGAGGTCCACGACGCTGATGACCAGCGTGCCGAGGTAGGCCGCGTTGCCGCCACGGCGCAGCCCCACCCAGACCGTGAGCGTGTCGCGGGTGAGCGAGGGGCGGAACTCGCTGCGCTCCACCAAGGTGCGCACGCTCCCCTTGCGGTAGGTCACCGACAGAACGGTTCTCACTTCGACCGCAACCCCGGCGCGCACCGTCGTGTCGGCGCCAGGCGTAATGCCCTCCACCTGCCGGGCCGTCACCAGGAGCCGAGACCAATACTCGCCGTCGCCCAGGTCCGCAGGCGGGCTGGCGAGGATCCGGACCGTCTGGCGCTCGTTAGGTTGAACCACCACGCGGCGCGGAAACGCGCGCAGCCACGCGGTGGCCGCCGGCGCCCCTGGTGGGATCGAATCGAACAGTCGTACGTATACGTTGCCGGTGCTGTCGGTGTCCGGGTAGCCGTAGCGGAGGTCAATGGTGACCTCCTCCGGCACGACCCCCGGGTTGACCAGGAACAGCTGGGCCGATCGGGTGCGGTGGTCTATGAACAGCGCGTGCGGCGCCACCAGGATCGCCTCGGCAAGCATCGGCCCCAGCGCCTGCGCCAGAAGCGCAAGCGCCGCGGCCACCAGGAGGCGACGCGGGGCGCGCATCACGGTCAGAGGTAGGCGACCGTCACGGTGATTGTCCCGGTGTAGGCGCCGGCACGCTGCGTGACCGGCGGACTGACCGTTCCACCAAGAAAGATGAAGAGCCGCCCCTGAGGACTCAGGGTCGCCACCAGCGGACTGCGCGGATCGAACGACGTCGCTGCAGCGGCGTTGTTCGTCTGCGAGTAGCCGCCATCCGCCGAACCGAACAGCATCGGCATGGTGGCGCCGAACGGACCGGCCATCGCCGCAGGTAGGGTGATCTGGACCGATACCTGCACGTTGCGATTGCCACGGATCTCCACCTGTCCCGCCGCCAGCGGATCGCTCCAGCTGACGGTCACCGGGACGCCCGGTATCACGGTCCCGAAGGCCATGTTCTGACGCGTAACTGCGCTGACAGGGCGGTTTCCACCCTGCGCGAACGCCGCCTGGGAAATCAGCGGCGCCACTAGCAGCGATACCAGAGCACGCCTCATCGGGTTTCCGCTCCCCGCAGCGCGAAGACGCTGGCGATCAGCCTTTCGGGCCGCCGCCAGCGCCTTCACAACTGCAGAGTCCGGGCCGGTCGGCTGTCAGTTACCGGTGTAAGCAGCCTGCACCGTGATGGTGCCGGTGTACGTGCCCGATGCCTGAGCAGCCGCCGGGCTGACCGTACCACCCACGTGCACATACAGCTCACCGCTGGTGGCGTGCAGCGTGGTCGTGGTGCCGGAGGCCGGCGTGAAGCTCGTCAGAGCGCCGCCTGAGGTCGTGGTCGTGCCCGCCGTGTACGAGATCGGCAGCGTGTTGGCGCCGCTCGTCAGGTTGGCCGGCAAGGCCGTGAAGCTCACGGTCACCTCGGCGCCCGCACCGCCCGTGAACAGCACGATACCGCCGCTCGCAGCCGTCACGGTCTTGTTGTAGCCAGGGATCACGGTCCCGAACGCCAGGTTCTGGGTCGTGGTCGCCGTGAGAGCGGCGGCAACGTTGGCCGTCGCGGTGACGTTGGAGCTCGCCTGGGCCTGGGCCTGCCGCGCCGTCGCAGCCAGGACCGCCAGAACGGCAGCTGCCTTGAGGATGTTCTTCATCGCTTCTCTCCTGTAACTGGTTGTACCACCCGGACTCTACCGGAATTGCAGCGGCCGGACGACCGCACGCTACTGGTGTTGAGCAAGCGCCGTGCCACGGGTGCCAGACTGTAAAGAATATTGACACTATGCCAGCAGGCCCACAAAGCAGCGCGCTATCAAGCACTTAAACAGTTACGCAGCGCTCCTACTGTAAAGCAATTGTACGCCACAGGGCCGGATACAGCAGCGAGCAGCTAGTATGTAATCCATTGCAGTTTCGCCACTTACGCTATGATCCCAGCCCAGGCATCAACGGTGCTCTACTCAGCGGCCAGAACGAGACACGAACCGCCGGAGAGAGCAGCGTATGAAAGCCACCAAGCGACTTCAGATTGCCCTTGCCGGCACGGCGATCGCCCTGTTCGCAGCCAGCCGACCCGCGACGCTTCTTGCACAAACTGCCGCGCCTGGTCAAGCCCAGGCAACGGTCCAGGTCACGGCCACGGTGGTCAGCTTCACCGCTTCACAGGCAGCCCACGACCAGACGGTGCGGCTGATTCGGCAGCGCTTTGAGCCGCAACCGGTTGCAGAGCAACAGGTTAGACAACCAGCTACCGGCGCCATGGTGCGGGCTGAATCCGCAACACGCCGCCAAGGCGACGTAGCATTCCGCATCACCGTGGAGTACGCCGCCAACTAGTCGGGCTGCCCTACCACCTCACAGCAGCGCTTCCCCAGGTGAAGCCGGAGCCGAAGGCCGCCAGCATCACCAGGTCGTCTCGCACGATCCGGCCCTCGCTCAGTGCCTCGTGCAGGGCGATGGGAATCGAGGCGGCCGTGGTGTTCCCGTAGCGCTGGATGTTGTTGTAAACCTGGTCATCCCGCAGCCCAAGCTGCCGCTGCACCATCTCGGAGATCCGCAGGTTTGCCTGGTGCGGGATCAGTAGCTTGATGTCGTCCTTGCTCAGGCCATTGCACTCCAGGGCCTGGCGCACCGCATCCGGCATGCGGGTGGTGGCGTGCTTGAACACCTCCCGGCCCTGCATGATGGGCCAGTGCAGACCCTGGTCAATGTATTCCTTGGCTAGCCGGGGTTTGTGGTACATGGCGCCGAGGTCGCACCATAGCAGCTGCGCCTGGGCGCCATCGGCAAAGATGTGGGTCGAGAGCACGCCGCGGCTGGCGTCCTCAGTCGGCCCCAGGACCACCGCCCCCGCCCCGTC
>DATMBH010000272.1:0-21257 GCA_035559335.1 Gemmatimonadales bacterium | reverse complement strand
AACCGCCGGGCTGTCCGCAGCGACCACAGTGGTATCCGCGCCCGGAGCCGGTCGCTGCGGCCGCAGAAACAGCGACGGCAACACCGCCACGAGGATCATCAGTGACACCGCGAGAAGCAGCCTACGCTCCATCCCTGCTCCCTGCTTTCGACTCCCCACTCCCTGTCTCTTCACGGCACCGGATCATACCCGCCCCTGCTGAACGGATGGCACCGCAGGATCCGCCGCGCCCCCAGCCAGATCCCCTTCACCGCCCCGTACCGCTCGATTGCCTCATAGGTGTAGCGCGAGCAGGTGGGCACGAACCGGCAGGCTGACGGCAGCAGTGGCGAAACCGTCACCTGGTAGCCGCGAATCATCAGGAGGCAGAGCCGCGCGACCAGGGACACAATGACCCTACGAATTCCCGCCGCAGGGTTTCAAGCGCAGCCGCATAGGCCGCCGGCCGGGCCCGCACCGCGACGTCCGTCGGCTCGGCCAGATGCGGCAACACCTCGCGCCGCCCCAGCTCGCGCAGCCGCCGCCTCAGCCGGTTGCGACTCACCGCGCTCGAGCGGTACCGCGGCACGATCACCGCCAGCCTGGAAAAGCCGACAGGGGAAGTCCGGGTGAACAGATCGAGATGATCTGTTCGACGGCGCTTCCCCTGCGTGATGACCGCGCGCAGCTCGGCGGCGCGCGTCAGGCGATGCGAACGGGGCAGCCCCTCGGCCGTCAACCGCCGTGGTGCTTCGACCCGGTGCGTACGGTCAGGCGCTTGCGCCCCTTCTTGCGACGGCGCGACAGCGTCTCGCGGCCCCACCGCGTCTTCATCCGCGCGCGGAACCCGTGCTTGTTGGTGCGCTTGCGATTCCGCGGACGATAGCTCGGCTTCACGTTTGACCCCGTAAATCTGCGTCCATGATGCTGTTACGAAAGCCGCGTAAGCTACCCGGCCGCACGCATCAGGGTCAAGGTTGACTTTTCCACATTGGGCCCGTACCTTCACGCGCCCTTTCGACCTTCCGCTCGTTCAAACGAATCGAATCGTGATGGAGTCGTCGGCCAAGGATACCTGGAAGCGCCTACTCGACCAGGCCCGTACGCGCTTGCCCGAACCAGCACTTCGCACCTGGCTCGAACCGGCCGAAGCAGTGGCCATCGAGGATGGGCGCCTGGTGGTGGCAACACCCGACCAGTTCGCCGCCGAGTGGAATGAGACCAAGCACGCGAAGTTCCTCTCGGACCTCTCTCAGGAGGTCCTGGGACGGAGGCTGGAAGTGAGTTTCCGGGTCCAGGAAGAGCGCGCCAAGCGCCCACAGATGGATTTCTTCGTCGCCGCGCCCGCCGGGCCGGCCGGCACCGCCGCCGGTGGCGCCGCACCGTGGGCGCTGCCGCTCAACGAGCGCTATACCTTCTCCAACTTCGTCATCGGTAAGTCGAACGAATTCGCCGCCGCGGCTGCCTACGCCGTGGTCGAGGCGCCGGGCAAGACCTACAACCCGCTGTTCATCTACGGCGCCACTGGCCTGGGCAAGACCCACCTGATGCAGGCGATCGGACACGGCCTGCTGGAGCGCCGCCCCGACTCGCGCATCGTGTACGTCGGTGCCGAGCAGTTCATCAACGAGGTTATCGAGGGCATCCACAACCACCGGATGCCCGAGGTGCGGCGCCGCTATCGCAACGAACCCGACCTGCTGTTGGTCGACGACGTGCACTTCCTGGCGGGGAAGGAATCCACCCAGGAGGAGTTCTTTCATACCTTCAATGCCCTGCACCAGTCGGGCCGGCAGATCGTGCTGACCAGCGACCGGCCACCCAACGACATTCCTGGGCTAGAGGCGCGCCTGGTGTCGCGGTTCGAGTCGGGAATGGTGGCCGACATCGGCCAGCCGGACTTCGAGCACCGTACCGCGATCCTGCGCAAGAAGGCCGAGCAGGACCACCTCGAGCTGACGATCCCCGACGACGTGCTGCGGTTCATCGCCGAGCACGTGCGCAGCTCGGTGCGCGAGCTCGAGGGTTGCATCATCAAGCTGCTGCTGTACGCTTCGCTCAAGCACCGCGAGATCACGATCGAGCTGGCGCGCGAGGCGCTGTCGGACAAGATCAGAACCGAACCCGAGGCCGAAGCCTTCACCCGCGGCGTCCGCTCCGAACCCACGATCGACCGGGTCCAGGAGGTCGTGGCCCGGCGTTGGGGAGTAACGCCCGAGGGGCTGCGCTCCAAGGCACGCACCAAGCGGCTTACCGTACCGCGGCAGGTTGCCATGTACCTGGCCCGCAACGTGCTCGGCATGCAGTTGGTAGAGATCGGCCAGGCCTTCGGTGGTCGCGATCATTCGACCGTGATTCACTCGGTCGAGAAGGTCGAGCGCCAACTGGCGCGCGACCAGTCGTTCCGCGACCGGATATCCCAGGCGCGCTCGGAGTTGTCCGCATAACTGATGTGCGAGGTGTGCGGACGTCATGTTGACGTGCGCATACCCTGTGGAACGGTGGCCGGTGCTCCACGCTGGTCCACATCGGCGCTACGCTGTTCTGGAGTCGATCTGTAGTATCGCGAGTGAGTTGCGGGATCGGTCCACATTCCCGGCTCACTACTACGACGACTAGCTTTATCAAACTGACTCGTAGTAGAGTCATTCAGTCCACATCGAGGACCGGATGAAGTTTACGATCACGAGGGAGAAGCTCCAGGAAGGCCTGCTCGCAGTGGTTTCGAGCGTGCCCGCCAAGACCACTCTCCCGGTTCTGTCGAATATTCTTCTCGAGGCCAGGAAGGACGGCCTGCGGCTATCGGGCACGGACCTCGACATCGCGGTGACCACCACCGTTCCTGCCGAGGTAGATGACGAGGGCGCGATAACCCTGCCGGCGAAAAAGCTGTCCGACATCGCGCGTGAGCTGCCGGCCGCCTCGGTTCGGATCAGCTCGGCGGGAGAGCAGCGGGCGCAGCTGGAGTGCGGCAAGAGCCGGTTCCGGCTACTCGGTCTTCCGAAGGACGAATTCCCGTCCTTCCCGCAGGTCAAGTTCGACGGTGGCTGGAAGGTGCCGGCGAAGGACCTGCACAAGCTGATCTCCCACGTCGCATTTGCGGTCTCGACGGAGGAGAGCCGCCCGATCCTGAATGGGGTGCTGTGGGAGCTGCGCAAGGACCGGATGCGCATGGTGGCGACCAACGGCCACCGGCTGGCGCGCATGGAAGTTCCGGTGCAGTCGGCCGGCGGCCAGGCCGACCTGATCGTGCCTCCGAAAGCGCTGGAGCAGATCCGCCGGTTGTTTGCCGCCGACGATGAGGTCGAGATCGGCCGCACCGAGAACCACCTCGGATTTCGCTCGGGCGGAACCCAGGTCTTCACCCGGCTGATCGAGGGTCCGTACCCGAACTACGAGCAGGTGATTCCCCGGGAGAACGACAAGTTCGCCACGGTTGACCGCGTGGCCATGTCATCGGCGCTGCGGCGCATGAGCATCGTGGCCAGCGACCAGACCCACCGCATCCGGCTCTCGCTCAGCGGCGGTACCCTCAAGTTCAGCGTGCAGACTCCGGACCTGGGCGAGGCGCAGGACGAGATGCCGGTGACCTACGAGGGCGACGGGCTCGAGATCGGGTTCAACGCGGCGTATCTGCTCGAAGTGCTGAAGTATATGCCGACTGACGAGGTGCGGTTCACCTTCAAGGCCCCCGAGCGCGCCGCCACGGCCGAGCCGGTGGGCTGGGACGACAACGCCTCGTACCTGTGCCTGGTGATGCCGCTCAGATTGGTGGATTGACGCGCGGGGTGTCGGTGGGCGGCGCCGGCGCCAGCGAATCCGGAATCGGCGCTAGCGAATCGGGAATCGGCGCCAGGGAGTCCGGCACCGGCAGCGGAGGCGGCAGCGGCAGCCGTTCGTCGTCGGCTTCCAGCGGCATCTCCACCGGCTCGCCCCGCAGCCTTCGCAGGATGTACTGCTGGCGCCACCGCGTGCGGCCGGGTCGGAAGGCCGGGTTGCTGCTCAGCGGGTGCGGGAGGGTGGCGATCAGCAGCGCCGCCTGCTCGAGCGGCAGCTCGGAGGCCGGCCTGCCGAAGTAGTGCCGGCTGGCCGCTTCAACTCCCCACAGGTTGGGCCCCAGCTCTGCCACGTTGAGATACAGCTCCAAGATTCGCTGCTTGCTGAGCGCGGCCTCGAGCCGGAACGCGATCACCGCTTCCTTCAGCTTCCGCAACGGATTGCGCGAGGGCGACAGGTACAGGTTCTTGGCGAGCTGCTGGGTTATGGTGCTGGCCCCGCGCAGCCGCTCGGGGTGCTCCCACGCGCGCCCGATGGCGCACAGCAGATCGGCGCGGTCGCGCGGGTTGTGCCAGTCGAACCGCTCGCGGCGGTAGCCGATCGCCTCGCGCATCATCCGCCAGTCGAGGCCGTTGTGCTGATAGAAGGCGTCGTCTTCGCCGGCGGTGGCTGCTTCCCGGAGCCAGCGGCTGATCGAGTCCCACGGCACCGGCCGGTAGCGGAAGCTCACGGTGTCGCCTAACGCCTGGTACTGGCGCGCGCGCATCCGCTGGAACGCGGTGGAGGCGGGGTAGTGGGTGCGCCACCACGACGGGGGCGGCCACACAAACGCCAGCCAGCCGGCGAACAACAGCGCCATCACGCCGGCGGTGCCGGCCGTGAAGCTCACCGCCCTCCAGATGAAGCGGAGCGTTCCGCTTACCGCCACCTGCCCTGCTCCAGCGGGCGGGTGATCAGCGCGCCCGTCAGGCCCGCCTGGTCCGGCGCCCCGGGACCGCCGGCCACCGCGTAGGCGCCGGAGCTGACGCCCAGGCCGGTCCACAGCACCTGCAGCGCCACGGAACGGCTCCGCGCCTCACCGCTGAAGGAGCCCCTGATGCCGATGGTGAACCGCCCCAGCACCAGCTGCCCGCCGGCGCGCACGGCGCTGGTACCCAAACCTTTCGTGACCAGCTCCCACTCGGCCGCGAGCGCCGCCGCGCCGAATCGCGCTGCTGCTCCGGGGATGAGCACCGCGCTCACTGCGGTGTCGCGCATCCGGGGCGAGCCGGCGTCGCGCCATACGAGGGTAAGCGTGAACGGTGGAGCGGGTCGCCAGTTGGTGCCCACGTCCCAGGTGCCGGTCAACACCCCGCTGCTCTTGTACCAGCGCCGGGAGATACCTAACGAGAAGACCGGGTCGCCGAGTCCTAGTGCCAGGGCGTAGGCCGCGCCGCTGCCGCCGTCGCCGCGGCGGTCGCGCTGGTAGCCGAAAGCGAGGCCGTTGGTGATGATCGCCAAGCCGGCGTTGGCGAAGTCGACCGCGCTGTCGCGCCGCAGGGTGAGGTGGCCCTCGATCGAGGCGTCGCGCGAGGCGAGCCCGGCGGGGTTGACCCAGATGGCCGGCCCCGCCCGCGCCAGCGGAGCCAGCTGCAGCTCGGCGCTCTGCCCCGTGAACGATTGCGCGGCGGCCGTCCCTGTTAGGACAACCGCCGCGCCAAGGACCGGCAGGAGCGCCAGCGCAGCTCGAATCACGGCAACCGCGTGATCGTCGTGCGCGAGGTCCTGCGTACCGGGACGTCAAGACCCATGGACACCACGGTGACAGTCATCTGCGCCGAGTCGCGCGCGGTGCGCGAGACGAACGAGCCGCCGGCACCGACCAGGTGCTCCAGCTGCCCGGTTCCCGACCCGGCGATGGAGAGCATCTGACCTTCCTGCTCTCCGCTTCCTTCCATCGAGTAGTTGGTCGTGGTCGCCAGCCGCAGCGCGCGCGAACCGCCGGTGGTGTCCCAGCCGACCACGCGGTGGTTGCGGGTTGCGCGCAGCCGCATCTGGAGCGGGCCGGCGGGCACGTCCTCGCTGGTGGTATCGGACCACGACGCGCAGGCCACCACCGATCCCGTGGGCAGCACCGGGAAAAAGTCCTTCAGCTCCCCTATCATCTGCGTCACCGCGGGGTTCGTGGTGTCGGGGTTCGGCATTCCGACCAGCCGCCCGCTCGGCTCGAACGTCCCCGTGAACGTCCGGCCGCGCAGCGCCTCGAGGCCTGAGCCCGCCCCCACCCCAGGCATGCTGGACTCGAACGAGACGGAGTCCAGGGTGAAAGCCACCGACAGGTTGCCGCCCTCACTGGTCGCCGCCACGGTGACGACCATGGTGGTGGTGGTGCTGAGTTCAGTGACGTTTCCCATCACTTCCTGTTGCAGCTGCTGCTCGGTGACCACGCGGTAGCGCGAGGTGCCGGCCGCATAACGGAGCGTCGTTGCCGCTGGCGCCGCGGCCGCGGGCCGCGGGGCAGCGGGGGACGGTGCCTGCGTCGCCGTGCCGCCGGCGCAGGCCGCGCTCAGCAGTGCCGCGCCGATCGCGGCCGTATGGCGGGTCATGTGTTCCTTCCGCAGTTGAGGTTGAATCGCGCGAGCGCCGCGCTGCGGACCAGCCGCGCGCGGCACCCGTGGCGGAGCCGTAAGCCGAGTTCTGTTCGACCCGAAGGCCGGATGGTCATCTCTCTGGGATGGCGGTCACCCGCCACCTCTAGCGGCCTACCCGCGGCTCGTCCCGAAGGACGCTGTCGGTCCGGGCCGGACCTCGCCGCCTATTTGGCCTTGCTCCGATCGGGGGTTGCCGTGCCGCTCCCGTTACCGGGAAGCGCGGTGGGCTCTTACCCCACCGTTTCACCCTTGCCTCGCCCTTGCGGGCTTCGGCGGTCTGTTCTCTGTGGCCCTTTCCGTCGCCTCGCGGCGCCCAGGCGTTACCTGGCGATCTGCCCTTGGAGCTCGGACTTTCCTCGGGCCCGAAGGCCCGCGACCATCGCGCTCCGCGGAGAGAATATAAGTGGGACGGTGGGACAGTGGGACAGTGGGACGGATCCGTCCCACTGTCCCACTGTCCCACTGTCCCACACCGCTGTCCCACACCGCAGCTCCGGGGGTCCGAAGGTACGGAGTGCCAGCCTCATCTGTGCGCGTGGCGTGAGATCGCGGTGATTGACGGCGGCAGATTGGTCACAGCAAGAGGGCGGGAGGACTGATGTCGTCCAGGGCCAGAGTAGCCACGCTGTTGCTCCCTGCCGAGCGGGCCAGGGTCGAGGCCGCCGGCCTGGGGTGCTACGATGCCCTTCACGGCGAGACTCTGGAGGAGGCCGCGCAGATCGCGCGCACCGGTGTGGACGCGCTGGTTCTGTCGGTGCATCGCTGCGGCGACTCGGACCTGCCCAGAGTGGCCCGGTTCGTCCGGGAGTTTCCGCATGTGCCAGCAGTGGCTCTGGTGTCCCGGCCCGATGGCCACGCCGCGCATCGCATCTTGAGGCTGGGAGCCCACGGGATCCGGAGCCTGGTGGACGTCTCGCGGCCTGCCGGGTGGCAGCAGCTTCGCGCGCTGCTGCGCGAACCAACCTCTCCGATCGTCGCGCAGGTAATGGCCGCGATAGCACCAGACCTGGACGGCGCGCCTGAGGACTGCCGGCTGTTCTTCGAGCTGCTGCTGCGGCGCGCTCCAGACATCAAGGTGGTGGGGCAGATCGCGGCCGTGCTGCGCGTGGTCGCCACGTCGCTGATGAGCCGGTTCCATCGCGCGGGCCTTCCCTCGCCGCGAACCTACCTCTCGCACGTGCGCCTGCTCTATGCCGCCTGGTTGTTCCAGAACGAGGGTCTCAGCATCGCGGATGTCGCGCACCGGCTGGACTACTCCTCCCCGCAGGCCTTCGGTCGCCACCTGCGCACCCTGCTCGGCCTGACGCCCGGAGAGTTCAGGTCCCGCTATGACTTCGCGACCACCATCGCGCGGTTCCGAGCCGCGTTTCTCACCCCGTTCCGGGACCGGCTGCTCACGTTCCATCCACTTGGAACGATGCCCGGGGACCATGGACGCTCCGCGGCGTGAGCCGCCGTCCCGGCGGGGTGAACCCTCAGGTCCTGACGATGGTTGCGTACTCGGCCGTATCGTGCCTGCGCCCCAGCACCGAAAACCTCACAATCGAGCCGCGCAGCCGCTCTGCCACTTCAGCCAGGCTGCGGGAGGTCGCGGCCAGCTGGCTCAGTGCCACGTGCTGTCCTGTCGCCGCTCCCGCCGCATCGAGAGCACTCGCGGCCGACTGCTCGGCCAGCTGCTCCACCTGCCCCACTGCCTCCAGCAATGTCTTCATGGCCTCGGCCTGGTGCCGCGAGGTCCGTGCCGTTTCGTCCACCAGTTCCGACAGCTCGGCTATTCCTTCGAGCACCTCGGACAGGGCGCGATTGGCCTCGTCCGCCACTCCGCCTGCGCCGCGCACCTGCGCCTCGCCCCGCTCGATGGCCTGCACCGCCGCGGCAATACCCTCACGCGCTTCCGCAATCGCTCCGGCCACGTCCTTGGCGGCCCGGCCGGCTTCCTCCGCCAGCTTGCGAACTTCGAGCGCGACCACGCCGAACCCGCGTCCGTGCTCTCCGGCCCGGGCGGCCTCGATTGCGGCGTTGAGCGCGAGCAACCGGGTCTGGCGCGCCACCTTCTCGATGGATTTCGCCAGGCCGCCGATGCGCTCGCTGGCCGGACCCAGCGCTCCGATCACGGCAGCCGTGCGTTCGACGTCGTCACCCACTGCGACCAGCGTCTGACCGGCCCGCGAGATTTTGTCGCGACTGGCTTCCGCTGCCGTGAGGAGCGCGCGGGCGGCGCCGGCCATGGCTTCGGCGCGCGCGCCCAGCTGCGCGGCTTCCGTAGCGGTAAGCTCGGTCCGCTCGCCGCCCGACAGCGCCACATTGCGTTGGTCGCGCAGCTGTGCCGCCAGGCGGGTGGCCGCTCCGCCCACCGATGCGCTCGAGCCCTCGAGTTGTTCGGTGGAACGCGCGAGGCTCTCGGCATACGCCGCCACCTCGTCCGCCTCGCGCTGCACACTGGAAACGGTGCCGGCTATCGCTTCCATCATGCGGTTGAACGAACGCTCGAGGATGCCCAGTTCGTCGGCCGCGGTGCCGGGCGCTCGGATCGCCAGGTCGCCCTTCTCAGCCTCCTCCATGGCACGGCGCATCGCGCGCAACCGTTCCATGAGCGCAGCCGGTGCGGAGAACAGGGCGAGCCCCACGGCGTACAGCAGTAGCGCGTCCACGAACGCCGTGGTCTCCAGGTCGAACGGCGACAGGCTGCCCGTCCTGTCGTGCCGCAGCGCGTGGGCGTATCGGCCGGCCACCGACAGCAGCGCCGCGCCAAGCGCCAGCAGCCGCCCCGAGCGGGGCTTCCAATCCAGCACGTACTGCCCGATGGCCAGGAGGTAGAGCAGCGCAGCTCCAGCCTGGCCGGTGGCCGCCACCACAAACGTCACCAACAACAGATCGAGCGTAGCCGACAGGGCGTGCACCGACCGGCGCGCGCGGCCGCGCAGCAGGGCGAGCAGCGCAACGTTGAGCAGCAGCGCGGCGGCGGCTGCGAGCGCAACGACGCCGGGCCGAAGGTCGCTGAGTCCGCCGGCGTATGCGGCGGCCAGCAACAGGGCGCCTAACGACACGGTCCACCAGCGTCGTGCGCAGCTCCGCCACGCCGCGCTGCGCGGCCCAGTCAATGCAGCTTCGGCGCTCACGATGCTTCCTCCAGCAGCTCGCGCACACTTGCCAGCGCGACGACCTCGAGGCCGTGGGCTGTTATCGCCTCGCGGCCGCCTTCCTCCCGGTCTACTACCGCCAGTACGCCGGCCACCGCTCCACCGGCCTCCCGCACCGCCGCTGCGGCTTCGAGGGCCGAGGCGCCGGAGGTGATGACGTCCTCCACGACCACCACCCGGGCGGACGGCTCGAAACAACCTTCTATGCGGCGGCCGGTGCCGTGCTGCTTGGCTGCCTTGCGGACGGTGAAGCCGTGGATCAGCGGCGGCGAATCTACCGATGCCCGCGCGATCGCATAGGCCACCGGATCGGCGCCCAGCGTGAGACCACCGACGGCCGCAGCGTCCCACTGTGCGGCTCTAATGGCCTCGAGGCCGAGCCGGCCGATCAGCGCCAGGCCCTGCGCATGCATGGTGGTGCGTCGGCAGTCCACGTAGTAGGAAGAACGCCGCCCGGAGGAAAGAACGAAGTCGCCGCGCGTGACTGACCGCTCGCGCAGCAATGAGATCAGTCTGTCGCGGTCGCCCACAACAGCTCAGCGGCTGCCAAAGATGCCCCTGAGCGAGCCGAGCAGTCCGCCCCCGCCGGCCGCCTGCGGCTGCTCGACTGCGGCGCTGAACTCCTCGGCGAATGACACCACGGACTTCTGCCGCTTGGACGGTTCACGGCTCAGTCCCCGCATCACCACCTCTTCCAGCGCCTTCGAGAACGACAGGTCCCGGCGCGCTTGTGACAGCGGAACAGGAGGCTGGGTCAGCAACTGATGGAACAGCTCCCGCGGCGACTTCGCCTGGTAGGGCAACTGGGTAGTGAGGAGGAAGTAGGCGATGGTTGCCAGCGAATAAGTGTCAGCAGCTTCGCCCACCAGCTCTCCGGAAAGGGCTTCCGGCGCCACATACTGCAGAGTTCCCACGAAGAAGCCGGTGCGGGTTAATCGGTCCTCGGGGCTGGCCGCCGCATCGCGTGCGATTCCGAAGTCGAGCAGCCGCGCGGTCTGGGTGCGCGGATCGTAGATGACGTTCTCGGGCTTGAGGTCGCGATGGATGATCCCAGCGGCGTGGGCCGCAGCAAGTCCGCCGGCGATCTGCTGCACGATGCTCGCCGCGAGCGAGGGAGCGAGCGGACCGCTGCGGCGCACGAACTTCACCAGCGGCTCACCCTCGGCCCATTCGAGGGCCAGGTAGTGCAGCCCGTCGGACTCGCCGTAGTCGTACGACTGAACCACGCACGGATGCTGCACCCGCCCGCCATACGCGGCCTCCCGCAGGAACCGCTGGACGGCCGTGCGGTCGCCGCGCAGCTTGGGGCGCAAGATCTTCACCGCGCACACGCCGCGCTCGGCGTGCTGGGCCCTGTAAACGGTCGCCGTCCCACCCTCGCCAACTCGCTCCAGCAGGTGGTAACCAGCTATGGATCGCCCGGTGAGATCTTCGGATTGCATTTGGTGGGCTCAAGCTACCGACCGCTGCCGAGCGCGGCAAGTGAAAGCGCCGCCGCGCCTTGACGCTCGGGTGCGAGGCTGTCTAGCTTGCCGGAAGACTTCCTTCACCCACCGGAAGAGGCACGTACGCGCCGGCTAACGACTCCCCTCCTACTGCTGTCACTTGCGGTTCTGGCGATCTCCTGCGGGTCGTGGCGCCGGGTCGGTACCCCGGAGCCGCAACCGGTCGCCGCCGACCGCCTGCCGCAGATCTTCGATCCAACCAGCGCTTACCGCGAAATGGGACTGATCGCGCAGGGCGGTATGATCCCGATCGTCGGTTCGATGCGCGCTCTGGCCAGCCCATATCAGGACACGGCGGTTACCCTGCTGGGGCTTTCGCTGCGCAACCGGGGCCTCACCTTCCGCCGCGACGGGGCCTCGTTCCTGGCCGAGTACCGGGTCGAGATATCGGTGCGCCGCGAGGGCTCGCTCGTCTCGCAGATCGGACGGGACGAGCGGGTGCGGGTGGCCTCCTTTCAGGAAACCCAGCGTGCCGACGAGAGCATCATCTTCCAGCAGGTGCTTCCCCTGGCGCCGGGCAACTACGTGGTCGGCCTGCTGGTGCGCGACAGGAACGGCCCCAGCGCCACCAGGGTCGAACTTCCGGTAACCATTCCGCCGGTCGCCCGCGCGCGTGTGGCGCAGCCGGTGCCGGTTTACGAGGTGACTCCGCGGCGCACCCTCTCTGACCCGCTGCAGCTGGTGATGAACCCGCGCGGCAGCGTGGAGTTCGGCGCAGACTCGTTGCGACTGTACATCGAAGCCTACCGGCTTCCTAGCGGCACCAGGGTGGCGGTGAACGCGCTGGACCAGAACCGCCGGGTAGTGTGGGGCGATACGCTGCGAGTCAGCGGCGATTCCTCTCTGCACTCGTTCGTGGTGGCGATTCCTCCCTCCGTGCTCTCGATCGGCCGCCACGAGCTCCAGGCCACGATTGACGGCGAGGTCGCGGCAAGTATGCCGTTCCTGGTCACCTTCTCCGACCAGTACGCGGTAGCCAATCTGGAAGAGATCATCTCGCTGCTGCGCTACTTCCCTCAGGCCGACACGCTGCGCAGCATTGTCGCCACGGCCACTGCGGAGGAGCGCGCCGAGGCATGGCGCCGCTTCTGGCGCTCGTCGGACCCGAACCCGGCGACGCCCGAGAACGAGGCAATAGACCAGTACCTAAGCCGGGTCCAGGTGGCCACGGAACGGTTCCGCGAGGAAGGAGTGGCGGGCTGGCTCACCGACCGGGGCGAGGTCTACATAACGCTCGGAGAACCGGACAACGTCGTGGACCGCAGGCCCGACATCCAGGGACGCGGCCGCAACATCTGGTGGGAGTACTACGAGTACCGGCTGACGCTCAACTTCGTGGACGACAACGGATTCGGCCGCTTCCGCCTGGATCCCCGCTCGCGTTCCGAATTCCTCAGAGTGGTGAGTCGCCTGCGGCGCCAGTGAGCGAGGCACCCAGGGAGTCTGAACGTCGCGTCCTGCACGCCTCCACTGCGGCCGCCGGTCTGTGCCTGCTGGTTCCCGATTTCAACTCGCTCGCTCGCATCGCGCTCGCCATGATCGCGGCCGTCGCCATACTGGCGGAGTTCGCACGGCGCCGCTTCGCCCCGGTGCGCTCGGCAGTTGATCGCGCTGGCGTGCGCTGGCTGCGCCCCGATGAACGCGCGAGCATTGCCGGATCCACCTGGCTCGCGGTCGGCTACGCCGCAACCGCCGTGATCTGGCCCGGACCGGTGGCGGGTCGGGCTGTGATCGTGGCGGCGCTTTCCGACCCAGCGGCCTCCGCAGTGGGACGGCGCTTCGCCCGCGCCTCGGGTCGGAAAACCGCGGCGGGCAGCGCTGCTGCCTTCGTGTCGGCCGGTGCGGTGCTGCTCGCCATCGGACTGCTCAGCGGAGAGGGCGCCGGAGCCGAGGTCCCGGTGGCCGCGCTCGTGGCCGCCGCTGCTGAGCGGGTGCCGTGGCGCGGCCTGGACAACCTGCTCATCGCGCCAGCCACTGCGGCCGCACTGGGGCTGCTCGCCTGAGCGAGAAGCTGTACCTAATTGACGGCTACGCCCTGATCTATCGGGCGTTCTTCGCGATGCTGTCGCGCCCCCTGACCACGAGCCGCGGCGAGAACACCTCAGTTGCTTGGGGAATCGCGAACTTCCTGCTGCGGCTGCGCGAGCAGCACCGGCCCGACTACGCGGCCTGGGTGCACGACTCCGGAACCACCTTTAGGACCGAAAGGCTGCCCGAGTACAAGGCTACCCGCACCAAGCTGGATGCCGAACTCCAGCAGGACTTCGACGACTCGATAGGCAGGGTCGAGCAGTTGCTGGCGGCCTTTCGCCTTCCGCTCCTTGCGGTGGACGGCTGGGAGGCCGACGATGTGATCGCAACCCTCGCGGTGAAGGCCGCGGACGCGGGACTGGATGTAGTGATCGTCTCTGGCGACAAGGACTTCTACCAGCTGATTGACGAGCATATCTCGCTGCTCAACCCAGGACGTGGCGGCCCTGCGTCGGTGGACGAGCAGCTGGTGACGGTGCATAACGCTGCCGAGCGGCTGGGCGTGCCGCCCCGCCAGACGGTCGACTTCCTGGCTCTCGTCGGAGACAGCGCGGACAATGTGCCCGGAGTGTCTGGAATCGGCGAGAAGACCGCCCGCAAACTGCTCGAGCAGTTCGGCGACCTCGACTCGCTGCTGGCGCGCACGCACGAGGTCGAGGCAAAGCGCGCCAGAGAGGCGCTCCAGTCGGAGGCCGACCGCGCGCTGCTGTCACGAGAACTGATCACATTGCGGCGTGACGCGCCGGTCGGCTTCGACAGGAACCTGATGCGGACGGCGGAGCCCGATTGGCCGGCGCTGCTGGGCATCTGCCGTGAGCTGGAGTTCACGTCGCTGGCGCGCGCTATCGCGCAGCGCGTCGGCCCGGCCGGTGCTCCGGCTCAGGAGCAGGAGCGCGCCGCGGTCGCTGCGGCGGACTCGGTCCCCGGATCTGCGGCGGTCGTGGCCGACACGCCTCAAGCGGTGCAGTCCGCGCTGCGCCGCATTCGCAGCGCCGGCACCGTAGCCGTGAGCGTGCTCTGCCAGCCAGGCTCGCCCATGCGGTCACGGCTCGTGGGGCTGGCCCTCGCGGCTGGGGAGGAGGCGTGGTACCTGCCGTTCGCTCACCGAGGCAGCACCGAGATGTTCGCGCAGCAGACAGTGCTGAATCTGCCGCCGCCCACCGCCGCCGAGCTACAGGATCTGGTAGACCTGCTGGAGGACCCTGACTTTCCCAAGGTAGGGCACGATCTCAAGACGGCGCTCCTGGCGCTGCGGCGCGCCGGTATCAGGCTGCGCGGTCTGAAGTTCGACACCATGATCGCGAGCTTCGTTCTCGATCCCGGCAAACGCTCGCACGCGCTGGATGCCGTGGTGCTCGAACACTTCAACGTGCAGACCAGCCCCGAGGGAACAGCGCTCCGAGACCAGCCGCCTGACGAGATCCAGCCCGAGGTCGCCGCGGCGTACGTTGCCGGCCAGGCGCGCTGGTGCCTGAAGCTGCGCGAGCGCTTTGAACCACTGCTGACCGACCAGGCACTGCGGCGCGTCTACGACGACATAGAAATGCCCCTGGTCCAGGTGCTCGCCGACATGGAGTGGGAGGGAATCGCGATCGATCCGGCGGTGTTCGAACGGCTCGCGATCGAGTTCAGGCGCGAGCTGTCGGAGCTGGAGCGCGAGTTGTTCCGTCAGGCTGGCACCGAGTTCAACTTGCTCTCGACGCCACAGCTACGGCACGTGCTGTTCGAAAAGCTCCAGCTGCCGGTCATCAAGAAGACCAAGACCGGCCCCTCCACCGACGCCGATGTGCTGGAGGAGCTTGCCGCCAACGGCCACCTGGTGCCGAAACTGCTGCTCGAGTACCGCGAGGTCAGCAAGCTGCTTTCGACCTACGTGGAGGCGCTGCCGCGGGCAGTGCATCCCGAGACCGGCCGCATCCACACTTCGTTCTATCAGATTGGCGCCACCACCGGCAGGCTCAGTTCCGCCGATCCCAACCTCCAGAACATTCCGGTGCGTACTGCGCGGGGCGTCGCCATCCGCCGCGGCTTCGTGCCCCGCGAGGGCTGGCGTTTCGTGGTGGCCGACTACTCGCAGATCGAGCTGCGGCTGCTTGCGCATCTGTCGAACGACGAGGCCTTCGTGGCCGCCTTCCGAGCCGGCGGTGACATCCACCGCCAGACGGCCGCGGTGATCTTCGGTGTCGACCCAGATGAGGTAACTCCGGAGCAGCGTGCCCGTGCCAAGACCATCAACTTCGCCACCATCTATGGGCAGGGCGCCCACTCGCTCTCCCGCCAGCTGGGAATCAGTCGCGACGAGGCCCGGCGCTTCATAGACGAGTACTTCGCGAGGTTCTCCGGAGTGCGCCGATTCCTGGACGAGTGTGTTAGTGCGGCGCGCGAAAAAGGATACGCTGAGACCATCTTCGGCCGGCGGCGCTATATCCCCGAGCTGCGCGACCGGAACTTCAACATCCGTGCCTTCGGCGAGCGCACTGCCACCAACTCCCCGATCCAGGGCTCAGCTGCCGACCTCATCAAGATCGCGATGGTCCGTCTGGCGGCCGTCCTGTCCGAGCGCTACGAGGCCCGGCTCATCCTGCAAGTGCACGACGAGCTGGTGGTGGAAGCGCCACGGCGGGAAGCCGAAGCGGTGGCGGCGGTCCTCAAACAGCAGATGGAAGGTGTCGCCCAGCTCTCGGTGCCCCTGGTTGCGGAGGTCGGAATCGGGGACACCTGGCTGGACGCAAAGGGGTGACGGCGGTCACATGCCCCTTTCCCGGCACGGCTATTGCTGGCTTTCAGTCTGAATCGTACCTTGATCGGCTAGTCAATGCTCGGGAATCGTCGCGGTTTCACCCTGATCGAGTTGCTGATGGTCGTAGTGATCATCGGGCTGCTCGTGTCGGTTCTGGTGCCGAAGTTCGCCAACTCGAGGGACAAGGGATTCCAGGCGGCCATGAAAGCCGACCTGCGCAATCTCGCCTCGGCGCAGGAAGCGTACTTCTACGACTACCAATCGTATGCAGCGTCGCTTTCGGCCCTGGACTTCAGCGGCTCGAAGGGCGTGGTACTCAGCGTCTCAGAAGCCACCGCGGGCGGATGGTCGGCCGAGGCATCGCACTCGAACAGCCCCAAGCGCTGCTATGTGTTTTATGGGACCGCGGCTCCGATCGGCAGCGCCACCCAGGAGGGTGAGATTCACTGCTCGTGAGCTGGAGTGGCGTGAGTTTCCGCGCCGCCGTGAAGGGTTCATCCACGCCCTAAGCGGCGGCCTGTGGCTGCACCGGTTTGCGCTGGACGGCGTGCCCATGGCGCACCTGGTCTCCAGCGACCGCGACCGGCTGTTGGCCTGGGGTGCCGATCACGGCCTCGATATCCGCTGGATCCAGTACAAGCCGCTTCGCGACCCGAGGACCGGAATCCGGGTGCCTGCCTGGCACTGGGACCTCGTGGGCGACGACATCCCACCGAAGCAGTCGGGATAGAGCCGCGTTTCGCAATACGTCGTGCAGCAGTCTGCGCGCCCCCTCGCCGTCAATCGGTGGGCGGACTGGCCAACCGATCGCCCGAGCCGCGCCGGTAGTGCGACCCTCCGTGGCGCCGATAGCCGGGCCACCAGTTGAACCGCCCCGCCAGGTGCATCAGCCCCGGTACCATCACCATGCGGATCACCGTGGCGTCCAGCAGTACCGCGACCGCCAGGCCGAAGCCGACCATCTGGACCGCCAGTACCCGCGCGAACGAGAAGGCGCCGAACACCACGATCATTATCAGCGCGGCATTGGTGATCGTCGCGCCGGTGGCAGCCAGCCCCGCTATGGTCGCCGCGTCGTTGTCGTGAGTCTGGTCGAACTCCTCCTTGATCCGCGACAGCAGGAACACCTCATAGTCCATTGAGAGTCCGAACACGATTGCGAACACCAGCACCGGTCCCAGGATGAAGATCGCCTCGGTAGCCCGCTCCAGGCCTATCAGCTCTCCGCCGATTCCCCACTGAAACACCACCACCGTCAGGCCGAATGCCGCGGCGACAGAGAAGCAATTCATGACGACGGCCTTGAGCGGGACCAGCACCGACCGGAACACTATGCCAAGCATGACCGCGGTGATGCTCAGCACCAACAACACCAGTGTCGGGAACCGCCGCGCCAGTTCGTCCCGGAAGTCGAGGCTCGAGGGCGCGAAGCCGCCGGACAGCAGGGTGGCGCCCCGCAGGGTCGGGTGCAGCGTGTCCACGTCGATCGCGCGCACGTGCCGCACGGCCTGCAGCGCGCCGTCGAGCGACACGGAATCCTCGAGAATCACGTCGAAGATCGCCGCCGTTCCGTCACGCGATAGAAAGTCACGGTGAACCTCCGGCAGCCGCTCACGCGCGCGCATTGTGTCACTGTAGAGCTGAACGTACTGCCACAACGGAATGCCGGCTCGCAGGTCCACCAGACTCCGAACCGTCCGTACCCGAGAGTCGAGGCGGATCGCGTCGGAGATCCGTGCCAGACCCTGGATGCGCTCGGGCGCCAGCACCTTGGCAGTGTCCGGTAGCTTCAGCACCACTCGTATCGGCTGGACTGCGCCTCCCTGATTCATACGCTGCAGCACCTCGAGGCCGCGACTCGCCTCGGTGTCGCGAGGGAACCACCCCGAGACGGGAAGCCCAATCCGCAGCCAGAACGCCGGCAGTGACAACAACAGCATCACGATTCCGCTGATCACCACGGCCCTGGTGGGGTGCCGCGAGATCCCGAGCGCGTAGCGGTTCCATCCCACCTCGCTGCGCAGCCGAGCCAGCGGACGGCCAAGGAAGCGGGGCCACTCCACAGCCCGGCCAGCAATGGCGAGAATGGCAGGAAGGAACGAAATGGAAAGGAGCACCGCTATCGCCACCACGATCAGGCCGCCCATTCCCACCGAGCGCGTTTCCGGAAGCGGCACGATGAGCAGCGAGGCCAGTCCCACCATAACGGTCAGTCCCGAGGTGATCACGGCGTACGAAGCGGTCTCGATAGTGCGCACGGCCGCCTCGAACGGCTTGCGCCCGTCCGCTAGCTCCTCGCGATATCGCGTTACCACCAGCAGTGAGTAATCGATCCCCACACCCAGGCCCACCATCGTGGTGATGTTGAGCACGAAGATCGACATCGGGAACATGACGGCGAGCATCGCGACAATGCCGAGCGATAGCTCGATCGCGATGAATCCGACCAGCACCGGCATCAGCGCCGCCACCAGCGTCCCGAAGGCGATGACCAGCAGCAGCAGCGAGATCGGAATCGCCGCCCGCTCCAGCCGCGCGCTGTCGTCAGCGGTGACGGTGCGGGTGTCGTAGTCGAATGCGGGGCCGCCCGTCAGTGCCACCGAGAAACCCTGGGTGGCGAACTCCGACCGGACCTCAGCCAGAACTTCGCGGATCCTCGGTACGTAACTGGTCGGGTCGTTGTCGCGCACCTGCCGCAGTCCGACCAGGACGACGGTGATCCGGCCGTCGGCCGACCGGAAATCGGAAATGCGCGTGCGAGGCCAGTTCTGGGTCTGGAGCACGAACGGCAGGCGATCGAGCGCCACCGTGACCGATTCAATCAGCGCGTGGTAGCGCGAATCGTCCACCGTCAGGCGCGGATGGCTGATCGCTACGGCGACGAACGATGCGTACGGCGTGTCGAACTCGCGGCGTATCATCTGCTCGGCGCGAGTGGACTCGGCGTCCGGCCGCTCCTGGCCGCCCACCTGGAGCCGGTGGTGGACCTCGCGAGCCACGGGCACGATCGCAGCTGCCGCGAGCAGCCAGGCCAGTACGATTGGCCAGCGCCAGCGGACGATCAGGCGGGCCGGAAGGGGGATCAAAAGGCGGTTCCGGACATGTGCAGGCAGGAACCTCGCCGTTCGCGCTGCCGAATGCAATCACAGACTGGCGCGCCGATGCCCGTCTCCTCATCATAGGTCGAGATGGCTTCCACCCCTCGCGGGCTCGTGCTTCCCCTTCTGGCCGCCCTCATCGCCGGTGGCGTGCTGGCTGACGTGGGTCGAAAGCTGCTGGTCGGGCCACCTTCGGCGCCCGCTCCAGCGTCCACCGCCTCCGAGCGGGCCGAATCCACGGCAACTGTGGCCGCCGGCGGCTCGTCCCCCAGCCGCCCGATTCGCGACAGCGCGGCGGTGGCCGCGCGCCGCGCGCAGGTGCTGCGCCGGCTGGAGACCGAGGGAGGCACCACCTTTCTCGGCGCTATGCTGCGCTCCGGCGACTCGACGCTGCGCCGCTGGTCCGATACCAGGTTCTCGCGCCCGCTCCGGGTCGCCGTGGTCCGGCGGCCGGTTGAAGGGTTCGCCGAGTTGTACGTCGAGCACGTGGCATGGGCCATCGCACGGTGGAATTCCGCAGCGCTGCCGGTGACTCTGGTCGGCGGCGCCGACTCGGCGTCAGCCGACATTGTGGTGCGGTGGGTCCCCGCGCTCGACAGCGGCCGCACCGGCCGCACCGACGTCACCTGGGACCAGCAAGGCGCCATCCGGCGCGCGGTCGTGGTGCTTGCAACCCACGCGCCCGATGGCCGGAGGCTGGACGGCCCGGAGATGGTCGCCCTCGCGCTGCACGAGCTGGGACACGCACTCGGCCTGGGCCACTCTGACCGGCGCAGCGACACCATGTTCCCGGTCACGCGCTCCAGCGAGCTGAGCGAACGCGACCGGGCCACCGCGCGGCTACTGTATTCCCTTCCGACTGGCTCGCTTCGCTAGAACAGCATCCGCGGGCGGTCCCCGGCATCCAGCGCCAGGCCCAGCCGCAGCGCGAACTCCGCATAGCGGACGAGGCCCGCGAACGGGTAGTCGGCGAACCAATGATCGCCCGGGTGGTGGTAGCGGTCCCACCTCGCCCGCAGCGCCTGGGACTCCGTTGCGCTCATCCCCTCAAACGCCCCCGGGCCGGGAACCACGAACACTGCGGGAACCCCGACACGCAGAAACGGGAAGTAGTCGGTATTGGGACTGGCGCTCGACACCGTGACCTCCCAACCGGCCTCGCGCGCCACCCGGCTGGCGAGGTCACCCAGGGTGGAGCGGTCGCCGCCGGCGATGCGCCAAGTTGTGCTCCGGCCCGGAGGAGCGCCCGCGTCCAGATTGATCGCGGCAACGATTCGAGCCAGGTCGAACGGCGCTCGCGCCACGAACCAGTCGGATCCCAGTAGGCCGCGCTCTTCCCCAGTGAACCAGACGAACAGCGCCGAACGCGCTGTGCCCGCCTCCCGCAGCTGCGCCGCGATGGCCAGCAACATCGCCGCTCCGGCGGCATTGTCCGAGAACCCGTTGTAAATCGAGTCGCCGTCCACCGACTCGCCGATTCCTAGGTGGTCGAGGTGGGCCGTGTACGCGACGAACTCGGTTCGAAGCCGGGGATGCCGGCCGGGCAGCACCGCGGCGACAGTGTGCGCCACGCGGGGCCGCGCTGCGGTGGCGATGTCGAACTCAACGGTCCTGTCGTCAAGAGTGAAGGGACGCTGCAGGTCCGGCAGCACACCGTTATGCTCCAACACCGCCCTGGCGACTACGCCACGCACCAGCACGGCTGGAACCGGCGGCACGAACGAGGATTCCACCGGCTCGGCGGTGAACAGGCGGGTCAGGCCCCTGCTGCGGCGGTACAACCCGAACAGCGAGTCGCCGGGGATGACCTGCAGCACACCCGTGACGCCGCGCGCGCGCAAGGTGTCGGCCGCCGCCCGGTCGGGACCGAATACCCCCAGCATGACCGCCACCCGGCCGTTCAGGTCGGGCAGCCGCCATGGAGCAGCCAGAACGTCGGTCGCGGTGCCAACCCAGGCGGGGCTCCCCCGAAACGAAACCAGGGTGGCCGCCGTGCCGCCGTTAGGCACAATGTCGCGGGGCGCCAGGAACGCCACCTCCCGCACGGCACCCGCCGCCGATCGCCGCACCGCCAGGCGAGTGCGCGTCGTGTCAACCGTTGCCTCGATCAGTGGAACCGGCAGCAGAAAGCCGCCGCTGTCCGCAGGGACCAGCCCCAGCTGTCGGGCCGCCGCCGCTACGTAACGCGCAGCCAGTTCGCCGCCCCGCGTCGCCGTTCCCCTTCCTTCCAGCAGATCATGGGCGAGGAAGTAGGTGTGCGCGCGCAGCGCGAGTGAATCGATTCCGGTCCGTCGCGGCCGGGGGCCCTGCCCCTCCAGCGCGGCGGGCACCGCGAGCAGGGCCGTCACGGCGGCAGC
>DATMBH010000271.1:0-5116 GCA_035559335.1 Gemmatimonadales bacterium | reverse complement strand
ACCGGCGCCGCGGACTGCTGCGCTACGCGAACGCCGGCCACCCGCACGCCTGGCTGGTTCCCGGCGACGGCGCCGCGCCGCGGCGACTAGGCGCCACGGCCCCGCCCCTCGGCCTTGCCGGCGAGCGCCGGGTACTGGGGGCGCAGTGCCCCTGGAGCGCCCGGGCCGACGCCTTGTGCCTGTTCACCGACGGGATGGCTGAGTCGGTCGGTCACAGCGGCGAGCGCTACACCGAGGAGCGCATCCTCAGCGTGGTGCGCCGGCACATGGGTGACAGCGCTCCGGAGATCGTGGACGCCGTGTTCCAGGATCTGTTCGCGTTCGCCGGCGACCAGGCCGCCGACGATCGGACGCTGCTCGTCGTCCGCCGCTGATGGGCCGCCGCCTCGGCCAGCACTTCCTGTACGATCCCGTAATCCTGGGCCGCATCGCCGACGCGGCGGCGCTCTCGCCGTCCGATCACGTGCTGGAGATCGGGCCGGGACGGGGAACTCTAACGGCCGCGCTGGCCGGACGGGCCGGCCGCGTGACCTGCATCGAGGCGGACCGGGAGCTGGCGGCGGACCTGGTCGCCTCGCCCCCCGCGCCTAACGTCACGGTGGTGAGCGGGGACGCGCTGCAAGTTAGCTGGCCGCGCGCCGACGTGATCGCCGGCAACATCCCCTATCAGATCACCTCGCCCCTCATCGAGCGCGCCCTCGCGCCGCCGCGGCCGCGCCGGATTGTCTTCCTGGTGCAGCGCGAGGTCGCCGAGCGGCTGGCGGCCCAGCCCGGCACGGCGCAGTACGGGGCGCTGACGGTCGGGGTGCGGCTGGTGGCCGAGGTGGAACGGGTGTTCATCGTGCGCGCCGGCGCATTCGTGCCGCCGCCCAAGGTGGACTCAGCCCTGGTCCGCATCACTCCGCGCAGCTCGCCGCTGTGCACCGAGTCCGAAGAACCCGCCGTGCGGGCCGTGATCCAGCGCGTGTTCCAGCGCCGCCGCCAGCAGCTACAGCGGGCCCTGCGCGAGGCCTACGGGCTGGCGAGCGATGTCGTCGAGGACCTGCTGCGCAGGAACCACATCGCCCCCGCCGCGCGGCCCGAAACCCTTGCGCCTGAGTCGTTTGTGGCGCTTGCCCGGGCCCTACGCAGCGTCTAACTTTGTGAAATCCTTCACAAGAGTTGGGATTGCGTCACGTCGCACCTTCAACCGTTCGACGACTGTCTCACTACCTTCAGCACCTGGAGCTGGCTGAGCGCCAGGGCCAGGCCACGGTCAGTTCGCGGGCACTGGCCAAGTGGGGTGGCGCGACCCCGGCGCAGGTCCGCAAGGACCTGTCGTTCTTCGGCTCGTTTGGCAAGCGTGGGATCGGCTATCCGGTTCAGGAGCTGGCCGGGAAGATCAAGGCGATCCTGGGCTTGGGGCGGGAGTACCGGGTGGTGCTGATCGGGGCGGGGCGGATCGGCGCGGCGCTTGCCAACTACCCCGGCTTCGATGCGCGCGGCTTCACCATAACGGCGATCTACGACGTTGACCCGGCGAAGATCGGCAGGCGGCTCGACGCCTACGAGATCAGGGACGTGGCGCAACTGGAGTCGGATCTGGCGCGCCAGCCGGTGGACATCGCAGTGATCGGAACTCCGGCGGCGGCGGCCCAGGGCATCGCGGACCGGGTGGTGCGATGCGGGGTGAGGGCCATCCTGAACTTCGCCCCCGTCACGCTGGCGGTGCCCAACGAAGTGGCGGTAAGCAACGTGAACATGGCGATGGAGCTGGAAGCGCTGTCGTTTGCGCTCAACCACAAGCGGGCCTGATCCGGGATGACAATGGGACTGCACGTTACGTCGGAGATCGGGACCCTCCGGCAAGTGCTGGTGCACACGCCGGGCGCGGAGCTGCTCGGGGTCACGCCGGGCACCCGCGAGGACTATCTCTACGACGACATCATTGACCTGGAGAACGCGCGGCGTGAGCACCGCCATTTCGTCGCGGTGCTGGAGCGGTTCGCCGAGGTTATTCAGATCCGCGACGCCCTGGCCGAAATCCTGGGCAGGGGCGAGGTGCGCGACCGTTTGGTGGGGCGCACGCTGGACGTGGTGCCCTCCGACACGCTGGCCCAGCAGCTGACCCAGCTGCCGACCCGCGAGCTGGTGGATGTGCTGATCGCGGGCGAGCGCGCCGATCCGGGCCCGATCGCGGCGGCGCTCAACGAGATGAGCTATCTGCTGCCGCCGCTGCCCAACCTGTTCTTCACGCGCGACGTCGGGATAGTGATCGGAAAGCACGCGGTGGTCGGCTCGATGCGCTACGACGTGCGCTGGACGGAGGAGTTGCTGTTCTCGGCGCTGTTCCGCAACCATCCGGCGTTCGCTAACGACGGCATCCTGTACGACGGCTCCGAGGAGAGGCGCACCGGCTACAACCTCGAGGGCGGCGACGTGCACCCGCTGCGGCCGGACCTGGTGGTGCTGGGTTTCTCTGAGCGCAGCTCGCCGGCGGCGCTCGATCACCTGTGCGAGCTGCTGTTCGGGAAGACGGCGATCACCGACGTGATCGTGGTCGTGATGCCCAAGGAGCCTACGGCTATCCACCTCGACATGATCTTCACCCAGGTGGACCGCGAGCTGGCGGTGATCTCGCCGCCGCACTTCGTGGGTCCGGAGCGCCTGGCGGTGCTGCACCGGAAGAAGGGCCAGGCCAACGTGCGCGAGATGCCTAACCTGTTCGCGGCGCTCCACGCGGTGGACATGCCGCTGGAGCCGATCTTCTGCGGCGGCAGCGATCGCGCCGACCAGGAGCGCGAGCAGTGGGGCTCGGCGTGCAACTTCTTTTCGGTGCGGCCCGGCGTGGTGATCGGGTACGACCGCCACGACGCCACGCTCAGAGAGATGCAGAAGGCCGGCTTCTCGATCGTGTCGGCGCGCAAATTCCTGACCGGCGAGGAAACGGTGGACAGCGGCAAGAGCGCGGTGATTGCGGTGAAGGGCGCCGAGCTGGTGCGCGGGGGCGGCGGGCCGCGCTGCATGACGATGCCGATCCGGCGCGACGAGGTGTGACGACCCTCTCCGAGCGGGCGCTCCAGTTCCTGCGCGACGGCGCCAGGCCGCCGCTGGACATCTGCCGCGAGGTGCTGGGGCTGCCGCAGGCAAACCGGGCGATCGCCGATCGCTTGGTCACGGCGCTGCTCGGATCCGATCCCCGGTTCACGACCGACCTGGAGGGCCGCTGGTCGGTGGTGCCCGAGCCGGCGTGGTTCGGGGTCCCTCTGGACCAGGTGCGGTTTGCGGTCGTGGACGTCGAGACCACCGGCATGCGGGCGCGAGACCGCGACCGGATCACCGAGATCGCGATCGTGCACGTCGAGGGCGCACGGGTGGAGCCGGCGTTCGACTCGCTGGTCAATCCCGGTATTCCGATTCCGTGGCGCATCCAGCAGCTGACGGGCATAACGGACGACACGGTGAGCGGCTCGCCGCGGTTCGAGGAGATCGCCGACCAGGTTGCCGCGGCGCTGGCGGGGCGGGTGTTCGTGGCCCACCACGCGCGGTTCGACTGGGCGTTCGTTTCCAAGGAACTCGAGCGCGCGCTGGGCTGGGAGCCGCGGATGCCGCGGGTGTGCACCGTGCGCCTGGCGCGGCGGCTGGTGCCGGAGCTGGCGCGCCGCAACCTCGATGCGGTGGCGTTCTACTTCGGGCTGGACAACGAGGCGAGGCACCGGGCGAAGGGAGACGCGATCGTGACGGCGAAAGCGCTGCTGCGCCTGGTGGAGCGAGCGTCGGAGAAAGGGGCGGTGACGATGGACGCCCTTGTCGAGTTGGGCAGGTAGCAGGGCGGCGGGCCCCCCCTCGGCCTCTGTCTTCGACCACCGCCCGACCCACGACTGCTCACTGTAGATTGTCCTGATGGCACTGGTTCAGACTTTTCGACTCGGCTCGCTAACCTGCCACGCGCTCGAGGGCGGCCTCCAACGCCTCGACGGCGGCGCCATGTTCGGCGTCGTCCCCAAGCCGCTGTGGGAGAAGCGTATTCCGGCGGACGAGCGCAACCGGATTCCGCTCGCCATGCGGTGCCTGCTGATCGAGCATGGAGACGGCCTGGTGCTGGTGGACAGCGCCGTCGGCAACAAGGAAGACGCCAAGTTCGCCGACATCTACGGCATCGAGAACCCAGGCAACCCGACCCAGCTGGAGGAGGCGATCCGCGCGGCGGGGCACCGGCCCGAGGACGTCCGCTGGGTGCTCAACACCCACTTGCACTTCGATCACGCCGGCGGGAATACCGTGCGGATGCCCGACGGCGAGATCGTGGTGGCGTTCCCCAACGCCACCTACGTGGTGCAGAAGGGCGAGTTCGAGTACGCCACGCACCCTAACGAGCGGGTGCGGGCCAGCTACCTGGCCCCCAACTTCGCTCCGGTGGCGGCGGCCGGCCGGTTCCGGTTTATCGAGGGCGAGGTGGAAGTGCTCCCGGGCATCCGGGCCCTGCCGACTCCGGGTCACGTCCCCTTTCACCAGTCGTTCCTGGTCACCAGCGACGGGGAGTCGCTTGTCTACCTCGGAGACCTGGTCCCCACCTCTGCGCACCTGCCGGCGCCCTGGATCATGGGCTACGACGTCGAGCCGCTGGTTACGCTGGAGACCAAGAAGCGGGTACTCACTCGTGCCGCGAACGAGGGCTGGACCCTGTTCTTCGAGCACGATCCTACCGCGGGCATGGGCCGGATCCAGCCGGACCCTCGCAGGGGCTGGTCAAGTGAGATCGTGAAGGGATGAGGAGCTTGCGGCGATTCGTGCCTTCTCCGTGGCCGAGTCCTTGTTTGCTCTGGAGCGCTCGGTTATGGCGAGCCATGACACCGTGAGTGCCGGGGATTTCGCCGGCATTATCGTGCGGACGGGGATCGCGAACTTCAGGCTAGCGCATGCACTGAGCGGTCTATCGAGTGCCGCCCAAGTGAAGTAGGTTCGCTCCTACCTCGGTCGCGCGGCGGCCGGGTTCCGCACGCGGCTCCGCAGGTACGCAGCTAGGTCGCGCATCTCGTCGCCCTCGAATCGCGGCCACTCGACCACCCGCGCCCGCATCTCATCGTACATAGCCGGCGCGTGATTCCACATGGCCGCGGCCAGCCGCATCGGAGCC
>DATMBH010000270.1:0-3837 GCA_035559335.1 Gemmatimonadales bacterium | reverse complement strand
TCTTGCGGCAGCAGCTCTCCAGCCGGCGCTACTATCAGCGTCCGGACCAGGACTACCTGCGGCTGGACCCGTCGCGCACCTCGCTGTCAGGCTGGACCGGCGGCTTCGGGCTGTCGAAGGTGAGCGGCCGGCACTGGCTGTGGTACGTAGAGAGCGGGTTCGAGTCGCCGGGACTCGAGCTCAACGACGCCGGGAGGATCTCGACGGCCGACGGCCGGTTTCACGGCGCGGGAATCACCTATCGTGAGACGGTGCCGGGTCGCCGGTACCGCAGCTACTTCGTCTCCCTCAATACCAATGGCGAGTGGAATTTGGACAACGACCGCCAGGGCCTCAACGCGCGCCTGAACGGCGGCGTGACGTGGAGGAACCAGTGGCAGACGGAGCTGTCGCTCTCCTCGGCATTTCGGTCCCAGGACATGCGACTTACGCGTGGCGGACCGTCCATGGGGACGCCGGCCTCGTGGACGGCCGTGGCCGTTATGCGCTCGAACTTCGCCGCGGCGCAGCAGTGGAGCGCGCGGGTCTACTACCAACGCACCGAGCTCGGCGGCCGGACCTACCGTCTGAGCGGCGGGCTCACCATCAGGCCGGGTTCGCGCTGGCTACTCTCGGCCTCGCCCAACTACTTCCGGGCCATCAACCCACAGCAGTACGTCGGCGCCATCGCCGACTCGGCAGCCACGGCCACCTACGGCACGCGCTACCTGTTCGGCCGCATCGAGCAGAGCGAGTGGTCGGTTCCGATCCGGTTCAACTACGCCTTCACGCCGGACCTCACCCTGGAGCTGTTCCTGCAGCCGTTCATCGCCAGCGGCCGGTTCGACCGCTTCGGCGAGCTGAGCGCCCCACGCGCGATGCGCATCCGGGTGTACGGTGAGGCACCTGGCACCAGCGCAGATTCCACCGATGCGTCGGGCACGTCCTGGTTCACGGCCGACGGGGCCACGGTAACGATCGCGCGGCGCGACTTCAACCGCGTGAGCTTCCGGAGCAACGTGGTGCTGCGCTGGGAATGGAGGCCGGGCAGCACACTGTTCGTAGTGTGGCAGCAGAACCGCGACGAGGCCGGCGAGCGCGGCGAGCCGGTTAGGATACCGGACCTGCTTCGCGGCCTGCGCGCCTCGGGGAACCAGTTCTTCGCGGTGAAGGTGACGTACTGGATCGCGGGGTAGGGTAGAGGTCGGGGGTCAGGGGTCAGGCAGATGCTTTCCCCGATCCCCGATTCCTGCCAGGCGCCGTGCGGCTTCAGCGAGTAGCTCCTCCGTCTTGCAGAAGGCGAATCTCACGAGGTGCCGTCCTGAGGCCGGGTTGCTGAAGAAGCTCGAGCCCGGCACCGGCGCCACGCCGATTTCTTTGGTCATCCACTCGGCCATCGCCACGTCGTCCAGCTCGCTCAGGGCGCTGAAGTCGGCCAGGACATAATAGGCGCCCTCGGGGCTGGTGCAGCGGAAGCCGGCCTGCTGCAGCGCTCCCACCACCAGATCGCGACGCCGGCGGTAGTCGGCGGCCAGGCCGGAGTAGTAGTCCCGCCCCAGGGTCTCGAGGCCGATGGCCACCGCTTCCTGCAGCGGCGCCGGCGCGCCGACGGTAAGGAAGTCGTGCACCTTGCGGATCGCCGCCGTGGCCCGCTCCGGCGCAATGATGGTCCCGATCCGCCAGCCCGTTATGCTGAACGTCTTGCTGGCTCCGCTTATGGTCACGGTGCGGTCCCGCATGCCGGGCAGGGTGGCCATCGGGATGTGCTCGCCCTCGTACCTGATGTGCTCGTATATCTCGTCCGTCACCGCCCAGACGTCGTAGCGGCGGCACAGGCCGGCGATCGCCTCCAGCTCAGGGCGCGACAGCACCCGCCCGGTGGGATTGTTAGGCGTGTTGACGATTATCGCCCGCGTGCGCTCGGAAAAGGCCGCGGCCAGCCGGTCGAGGTCGAGGACCGCGCCGGCCGCGATCGGCACGAACACCGGCGCGGCGCCGCACAGGATGGCGTCGGGGCCGTAGTTCTCGTAGAACGGCTCGAACACGATTACCTCGTCGCCGGGATCCACCAGCGCCAGCATCGTGGACGCCATGGCCTCCGTGGCGCCGCAGGTCACGGTGATCTCGCGTTCCGGGTCCACCTCCATGCCGTACCACTCGCGGTACTTCGCGGCCAGCGCGTTCCTGAGCCGCTGGGCGCCCCAGGTTATCGCGTACTGGTTGACGTCGCGGCGGATCGCCGCCGCGGCGGCGTCCTTCAGCACTTCGGGACACGGGAAATCGGGGAAGCCCTGGGCCAGGTTGATGGCGCCGTGCTGGTTGGCAAGGCGCGTCATGGCCCGGATTACGCTCTCGGCGAAGCCGTGGGTGCGGCGTGCGGTGCGCATCCGTCACGATAGCGCCTTCCGGCGCGGGATGGAACACCTCACCTTTCGGCCATGCACGACACGCTGCTGCGCGACCTCGTGGTGCTGGTAGCCGTCTCGGTGCCGGTGGTGCTGGCTGCGCACCGGCTCCGGATCCCCTCGGTGGTGGGCTTCCTTCTCGCCGGCGTCGCCATAGGGCCGAGCGGGTTGGGACTGATAGGCGACCCGGAAGCCGTGCGGCGGCTGGCCGAGATCGGCGTGGTCCTGCTGTTGTTCTCGGTGGGTCTCGAGCTGTCGCTCACCCGGGTGATGGGTTTGGGGCGGCTGGTCATCGTCGGCGGGGCGATCCAGGTGATCGGCACCATGGCCTTGGTCACGGCGGTGTTCCTGGTACTAGGACGCGAGGGCCGACCGGCGCTGTTCCTCGGCGCCCTGCTCGCGCTTTCCTCGACCGCGATCGCGCTCAAGGTTTACACCCAGAGGGACGAGCTGGAGACGCCACACGGCCGGGCGGTGGTGGCGATCTCCGTGTTCCAGGACCTGGCCGTGGTGCCGCTGATGCTGCTCATCCCGCTGCTGGGCGCCGCGGATGCGTCGTTTGCCGCCGGAACGCGGCAGGTCGCACTCAGCCTGGCCGGCGCCGCCGCCCTGGTGGTCGCTGGCAGGATGCTGGTGCCGCGCGCGCTGGAGCACGTGGTGCGCACCCGCAACCGCGAGCTGTTCACCCTGGCGATTGTGGTGATCGGCCTGGGCGCCGCGTGGCTCGCCTCGCTGTTCGGGCTCTCGCTCGCCCTAGGCGCGTTCCTGGTGGGCCTGGTCGTGTCGGAGTCGGAGTACGGCGCCCAGGCGCTGTCGGACATACTGCCGTTCCGCGACGTGTTCAGCGGAATCTTCTTCGCGTCGGTCGGGATGCTGCTCGATCTGTCCACCGTTGCCGCCGCGCCGTTAGCAACCCTGGGTTTCGTCGGCATCGTGATAGTCCTCAAGGCGGCCGTCGCCGCCGGAGCGGTGCTGGCCGCGGGCCGGCCGCTCCAGGTGGCCGTGGCCTCCGCGTTAGGTCTGGCCCAGGTGGGTGAGTTCTCGTTCGTGCTGGCGGCTGCCGGCCTGCCGCTGGCACTGGTGTCGGCCCGCGACTACCAGCTGTTCCTGGCAGCGTCGGTGTTGTCCATGCTGGTCGCCCCGTTCCTGATAGCGCAGGCCGGGAGCTTCGCCGAGGCCGTGGGCCGCTGGTTCGGGTACGTGCCGCTGGCCGTCCACGCGGAGCAGCGGCCGCACCTGGAGAGCCTGAGCGACCACGTGATCGTGGTTGGCTATGGTCTCAACGGCCGCAACCTGGCGCGCGCGCTGCGCGGGGCGGGGATCCCGTACGTCATCCTGGAGCAGAACATGCACGCGGTGCGCCGCGCCCGCGGCGAGGGTGAGCCGATCCTGTTCGGTGACGGCACCCACGGCGAGGTGCTGGAGCGCATCGGTATCCGCCGCGCGCGGGTGG
>DATMBH010000269.1:0-2537 GCA_035559335.1 Gemmatimonadales bacterium | reverse complement strand
GGCGCGACGTCGGCGTAGAACCGGAATTCCTCCTCACCCAACCGAATGATGTCGGCGCGCGCCAGCAACCTCTGGTTCTGGACCCGTTCGCCGTTGACGAACGTCCCGTTGGTCGAGGAATCAACGAGCACGTAGCCGCGCGGCGTGACCATGATCTCGGCGTGTCGCCTGGAGACCTGGCCTCCCGAAACGACCACGTCGTTGGTGGCATCGCGGCCCAGCTTGAGCGAGGCGCCGAGGATCACGTATTCCCTGCCGTCGGTCAGTGACACTAGCCGGCCCCCGGTCGCCGCCGTTGCCTTCCCCGGCGTTCCGGCCCTCTTGGCCTGCGCCGCCGCTACCATCTCCGAGAGCTTGTCCGCGGATACGAATTGCGTCGAGCCGCTCTTGCGCTCGTCCACGAACAGCAGCTCGAGCCCCCCGATGGTGACCTTGTCGCCGTGAGTCAGCGGATGCGGCAGCGGTCCCAGTGCCACGCCGTTCACCTCGACCAGGACCTCTGCCGCGAGGCGCCGAATGGCGACCGACTGATCGGGGGCCGTAACGAGCACGGCGTGGCGCAGGGCTATTCCCGGGCCTTCTACTCGGAGGTGACAGTCGGCTCCCGCACCGATGAGCATCTCGCCCGCCGGGACCGTGTGTCGCTTCCCGCCGTACTCAATGAACGCCATCCGATAGCCTCATGCGGGGATGGGGAAAACGTAGTCGTCGCGGGTAACCGGGGCAAGCCGCGGGGGGCCGTAACTCGCTACGCCGCAGCAAGGTGGCCCAGGGCCTCTGCTCACGCCAGCTCGGGTGCGGGCGCCGCTGCGTTCGCTCGATCCAGCTGGCCGCTCAGAAACCTGTAGAACACGTAGGAACCGAAGCCCACGGTCGCGTAACTGACGGTGAAACGCCACAGCAGCGTGTAGGCCGGCAGCAGGTCGCGCGGAACATAGACGCTCATCAGCGCCGCGGACAGCGCCTCGGCGATCCCCGAGGCGCCCGGAGTGGGCGCGAAATACAGCAGGAATACGATTGTCGTCTGCACCAGCAACACGTCGGTGAGGTTCGCGTGAATCCCCAGCGCGCGCAGCACCACCCAGCCGGCCAGGAGCTTGTTGGCGTGCGCCAGCGCGCTGGTGATCACGCCGCCCAACGTGGCCGCCAGCCCCAGCGGGGTGCGGATGTATGCCACCATGCAGTCTTGCATGCGGTCCACACCGCTGCGCAGGTCATCCACACGCTTCGCCATCTTCTCGCCGCGATGCCGTTCCAGCCACCCGATCACCGCGTGAAACAGCCTGGCGGTCAGCCCTGGGGCAACCATGATGAACAACATCAGCGCACCGATCGCGGCGAACACCCCGGCGCTGGCCCTGAACAGGTCCAGGAACGAGAGGCTCACCAGCGGAATGCCATGCTGTTCGAGCGAACGACCGGCCCCGAAGACGATTGCAACCGGACCCACTATCGCGAAGAACACCACCGTCGCCACGAAGCTCATCAACGACGAGGTGGTCGATTCCGGGATCGGCACGCCGGCGCGCTTCATCACGAAGATCTGAATCGGCCCGCCGCCCGTCTGCGAGGGCGTCAGCAGCGCGCCCCAGGCGTTGAGACCCGCGGACAGCACCATCGGCATGAACGGCGTGTCGCGATACACCCGCTTGGTGAGCAGCCACAGGCGCAGCCCGCCGCCGAACCAGTCGAGCGAGGCCAGCGCCAGCATCGCCAACGCCCAGCCCGGGTGCAGGCGCGTGACCGCCTCGAAGGTGGACTGCCACGCGTTCGAGTAGATGAGCAGGCCCACGACCCCGAGCAGGGACACAAGGGCGAACAGCTGGAGACCGCGCTTGAGAAACCGAGCCGTGATCACAGCCATGGAATCTCGAAGCTACCCTGCTTGAGACATGTGGGCCATCCCTTGTAGCGTTCGCGGGTTGTGGACCGACAGCTGGTCGTCCGGGGGGCTCGGCAACACAACCTCAAGGGCTTCACCCTCGAGCTGCCCCATCGCCGCCTCATAGTCCTCACCGGTCCGTCCGGATCGGGGAAGAGTTCGCTTGCCTTTGACACCATCTACGCCGAAGGCCAGCGGCGCTACATCGAATCGCTCTCAACCTACGCCAAGCAGTTCCTGGAGCGGATGCCGCGACCGGCCATGGATAGCATCTCCGGCATCGCCCCCTCGGTGGCCATCGAGCAGAAGAACCCCACCACATCCAGCCGATCTACGGTGGGGACCGCGACCGAGGTTCACGACTACCTGAGGCTGCTGTGGGCGCGCATCGGGAAGCCGCACTGCGTCCAGTGCGGCGGGCCGGTGCGGGCCGAGACGGTGCAGGAGGTCGTGGATGAGGTGCGACAAGAAGCACAGAGGCGCGGTGGCACAGAGGCCCAGGTGACAGTTGCGTTTCCGCTGCCGCGCGCCGTGAAGGCGAGCCATGCTCAGATCGTGGAGAACCTGCAGGCCGCGGGGTTCGTGCGCGTGCTTGTAGGCGGAACGGCGGAACGGCGGGAAGGCGGCAGCAAGATCGGCGGGTCCCCATCTTCCC
>DATMBH010000268.1:0-4953 GCA_035559335.1 Gemmatimonadales bacterium | reverse complement strand
CGCCGCACATTTGGCCCGCTCAGAAGCACCCCCGAGGAGCCGTGCCGCGACGCCAGCAGTCCGCAGGAGTAGTCGGCCGCATTAGCGGCCCAGCCACGCTCCGCAGCCTGGAGGACCATGAGACCCTCCGGCTGCTAGTGGGCAATCTGCGCGAGGGCGTCTACATCTCCGACCTGCGCGGCAACGTGCTGGACGCCAATCCCGCCTTCCTCGAGATGATCGGCGTCGGCTCCCTGGACGACCTCAAGAACATCACCGCCTACGATCTGTTCGTGGACCCGAAGCAGCGCGAGCGGGAGCTGGAGCTGCTGGCCCGCGAGGGGGCGGTGCGCGAGTTCGAGTTCCAGATCAAGCGTCCCGACGGCCGGATCCTCACCGTCCTCGACACCTGCTCGGCCATCAGGGACCCCGCCGGCGACACGATCTACCACGGCATCCTGGTCGACATCAGCGACCGCAAGCAGTCAGAGGAGCGCATCAGCCACACGGCCTCGCTGCTGTCCACCACGCTCGATTCTACGGCTGACGGTATCCTCGTGGTAAACAACGCGGGGCGCACCCAGACCTACAATCGCAAGTTCCTGGAGATGTGGCGGATCCCGCCGGAGATCGCCGAGTCGCACGACGACAACCTGATGCTACAGCACGTGCTGTCGCAGCTGCGCGACCCCGACGGGTTTTTGCGCCGGGTGCGGGAGCTGTACGCGAGCCCGGAGGCCGAGGCGTTCGACGAGATCGAGTTCAAGGACGGGCGGGTGTTCGAGCGCTACTCGGCGCCGCAGCGCCTCGGCGGCAGGCCGGTGGGCAGGGTGTGGAGCTTCCGCGACGTCACCGAGCGCAAGACTGCCGAACTGCGGCTGGTGCACGACGCCTTCCACGACGGGCTCACCAATTTGCCCAACCGCGCGCTATTCATGGATTTGTTGGGCCGCTCCATAGGCCGCGCGCGGCGTCGCGGCGACTACAACTTCGCGCTGCTGTTCCTGGACATGGACCGCTTCAAGGTGGTGAACGACTCGCTCGGCCACTTGATCGGCGACCAGCTGCTGGTCGCGATCGCGCGCCGGCTGGAGCGGTGCGTGAGGCCGGGTGACACGGTGGCGCGGCTGGGCGGCGACGAGTTCACCATCCTGCTGGACGACATCATCGACGCCGGCGACGCCACCCGTGTGGCTGACCGCATCCAGCGCGAGCTGAACCTGCCGTTCACCATCAGCGGCCAGGAAGTGTTCACCTCGGCCTCGATCGGCATCGCCCTGAGCGCCACCGGATACGAGCGGCCTGAGGAGCTACTGCGCGACGCCGACATCGCGATGTACCGCGCCAAGGCAATGGGGAAGGCGCGCTACGAGGTGTTCGACCTCGAGATGCACGCGCGCGCGGTGAGCCAGCTGCAGCTCGAGACCGACCTGCGCCACGCGATCGAGCGTGACGAGTTCCGGGTGCTGTACCAGCCGATGATCTCGCTGGACAGCGGCCGGATCGAGGGGTTCGAGGCGCTGGTCAGGTGGTATCACCCCACGCGCGGGCTGGTGACGCCGGAGGAGTTCGTTCCGATTGCCGAGGAGACGGGTCTGATCCTGCCTATCGGTCGCATGGTGCTGCGCGAGGTGTGCCGGCAGTTGGCCGAGTGGCACCAGACTTTCCCTTCTCCGCTGCCGCTGTCGGTAGCGGTGAACCTCTCCGCCAAGCAGTTCCGGCAACCGGACCTGGTGGACCAGGTGGCGCACCTGCTCGAGGTTTCCGAGGTCTCGCCGGTGGCGCTGCGGCTGGAGATAACCGAGAGCGTGATCATCGACGACGCCGAGGGGGCGGTGAAGATGCTGGCGCGGTTGCGCCGGCTCGGCGTGAAGCTGCACCTGGACGACTTCGGCACGGGCTATTCGTCGCTCAGCTACCTGCACCGGTTCGACATGGACGCACTGAAGATCGACCGCTCCTTCATTGCGGCCATGGGCGACCGCGGCCAGAACACCGAGATCGTGCGCGCAATCATCAGCCTGGCGCGCAACCTCGACATGGACGTGATCGCCGAGGGGGTCGAGCGCCCCGAGCAGTTGGCCATCCTGCGCTCGCTGGGCTGCGAGAAGGTGCAGGGCTTCCTGTTCAGCCAGCCGCTGGCGGCCCGCGACGCGGCGCAGCTGCTCCGCGAACAGCCCAGCTTCTGATGCCGTTGTTCGGGCAGCGCGGCGAAACCTGGGACGCCCCCTTGCCGGCCTGGGCAAAGCGGGTACAGCAGCGGCTGCGCCAGCGCGGCGCCAACACCTTCATCTTCCACGGACCCGGGGTGCGCGACCTGCATCCGCTGGGGATGCGGCGCTGGGGCGGGTTGCGCGAGTTCCTGGCCGAAGCGCTGTTCCGGGACCGCAAGGCGCTGATCATGTACGATCGCGGCGCCGGAATCAGATTCCTCGACAAGGAGGTCGAGGACCTGTTCAGGGCGCAGCTCAAGGCATACGACAAGCTGAGCGGGACCAACCTGGCCGCGAGCGTGCCGCGCGATCCCGACCGGGCGCTGCAGCTGATCGAGAGCTTCGTCCGCACTCAGCTTTCCGACGATCGCCACTTCTCGGCCGCGGTGTTCATCGACTACGCCGAGACCATTGCCCCGGCGGGCGAGCCGGGCCAACTGTCAGTCGAGGATCGCTCCGCAATCGTAACGCTGCGGCGCTGGGCCAGCGATGCGCTGTTCCTGTCGCGCAACATGACCTTTTGCCTGTTCTGCGAGTCGGCGGCACAGCTCAACCCGTCGCTGGTGGGCGATGCCCGCACGATTGAGCTAGTGGTGCCGGTGCCTGACGAGGAGGAGCGCTACCAATATCTGACGGCCCGCGGCGGCACTCCCGACACGTTCCGGTTGGTGGATGCGCGGCGTGCGGCGATCCTGACGGCCGGGCTCACGCGACTGCACCTCGAGAGCTTAATGGCCGAGGCCGAAATTTCCGGTGCGGCGCTCGACCCCGACGCGATGACCCGCGAGAAGAAGCGGCTGATCGAGGAGGCCTCTGGCGGGCTGCTGCACTTCGTGACCAGCAAGCACGGGCTCGACGCGGTCGCCGGCCACGACGCCGCCAAGTCGCTGCTGCGCGAGACCTCGCAGGCGCTGCGCGCCGGGCGGCTCGACGTGATCCCGATGGGGTTCCTGGTGTGCGGGCCGGTGGGCACCGGCAAGAGCTTCCTGGTGCGCTGCTTCGCAGCCGAGATCGGCGTGCCGGTGATCGAGATCAAGAACTTCCGCTCCATGTGGCAGGGCCAGACCGAGGCGAATCTGGAGCGCATCCTCGGCATTCTCGACGCGCTGGGTCCGGTGGCCGTCATGGTAGACGAAGCGGACGCCGCGTTAGGCAACCGCGAGCAGCAGGGCCACGACAGCGGCGTCTCCGAGCGGGTGTTCGCTTCGCTCGCGGCGTTCATGGGCGACACCAGCAAGCGGGGTCGGGTGATTTGGTTCCTGATGACCAGCCGTCCCGACCTGGTGCCGGTGGACCTCAAGCGCCAGGGCCGTGCCGAGGAGCACATCGCGCTCTTCCCGCCCAACACGCCGGCTGAACGCGCCCAGGTATTCGAGGCGCTGCGCGCGCGCTACCAGGTTCCGATCGTATCCGGCACGGACGTCGCCGCGGTATTCTCGCGGGTGCCGCATCCGATGTCGGCCGCTGACCTGGAAGGAGTGCTGGTGCGCGCTAGCCGGCGCATGGCCTCGCAGGGCCTGCCGGCCATCACGGCCGAGCTGCTGGCGGAGCTGACGCGTGACTTCCAGCCCCCAGCCTACCCTCTCGAGATCGAGTACCAGAAGCTGATCGCGGCCTTCGAGTGCACCTCGCGCGCGCTCCTGCCGCCGGAGCTGCAGTCAATGAGCACGGAGGAGATCGCGGAGCGATTGAGGGTAATCAGGGCGGCGAGGGGAAGCGCGTGATGGGTGATAGGCGATAGATGATAGGCGTAGGCGCGAGCCGTTAGGTGATAAAGCTGGCGCAGGGCGTGGCGGAGTTGCAGCGACCGAAACTCAAGGCCGCCTACTATCGCCAGCGGCACCTGCAACAGCGCGCTGGGCTGGGTCGCCCCGAGCGGCCGCCGGGGTGCATCGCGCCGTTCGAGGCGGCGCTGCTGAAGCTGGGCGAGGAGAGCGGCAAGCTGGAGGAGTGCCTGAACCTGCTCGCCGAGTATTTCGCCGCCGAGCAGCGGGTTATGCTCGAGGTCGTGCGCAAGACAACCTACCCGATGTTCGTCGCACTGGCCGCCACGTTCATCGCGCCGCTTCCAGTCGCCTTCGCAGGCCGCCTAACCGCGTACTTCCTGACGGTCGGAGCCGGGCTCGCCATGTGGCTGGTGGCGGCTCGCTGCTGATCGGCGTCACCAACCGTCACCTCAGGAAACCGCGTTACGTGACGGCGCGGCTGCTGCGGGCGCTGGTCATGGCGATCGAGGCCGGGCTGCCGCAGGGCCGCAGCCTGGAGCTGGCCGTGCAGGCGGCCGACCATCCCGACCTCACCGCGCATGTCCGGCGCCAGGGAGCGCTCGCGATCGCGCAGCAGCCGTTGTCACGCACCCTGTCTGGCGCGCCCCTGGTTCCGCGCGAAGTGGTCGCGGCACTGGAGGTGGCCGAGGGCACCGGTAACTTCAGCGACACGCTGGGGCGCCTGGCGGTGAGCTACGAGGCCGGCGGACTGGCCTGGAGCGGCAGGGAGAGGCGCCGGCACGACCACTAGATAGCAGGGAGGAGGGAGCAGCGAGCAGGGTGGTAAGTGGGGTGCCTAACGGGTCTGTGCCGAGGAGAGTATCACCAGCTGCGGCACCTGACCTCGCAGGGTCGCAACCACCACCTGACGCGGTTCGAGCGTGAGCACGGTGTCGAGCCGGAAGCGCGCTTGCGCGGCGCCGTATGCGCCGAATACGACAGCGATGTGGCGGCTTCCGGGCTTCAAGCTCAGCTCCCTGAACACGGCGAGCGGG
>DATMBH010000267.1:0-5163 GCA_035559335.1 Gemmatimonadales bacterium | reverse complement strand
GGTTCGGTCGAGGTGAGAAACGAATCGACCGCGACCGGGATCGCACGGCCACCCAACAGGCCCAGGGCGTTGGCCAGCTTGTCGCGGTCGGCAGGGCACAACTTGGGATCGTCGAGCAAGTTCACCATGGCCCCCAACATCGCGTCGGGGATCCGTTCCAGCGCGGTCCGCGCCGCATGCACCACCTCGGGCTCGGGGCGCCGCGCCGCCGACGTCAGCACCCGCAGCACCTCGACCAGCGTGACGTACTCGCCTGTCGACAACAGCGACTGGGCCAGCTCGCCCAGCCGACCCAGCATCCGCGGCGCCTCTGCAGCGGCCGCGAGCTCCGCCATCGGCACCAGGCGCTTCGCCTCGATGTCCGGTGGAAGAGCGTCGGGCCTGAACTCGCCGGTCGAGCGCCGGCTCAGCACCGGCGCAATCTCGAGCACGTCCCGGGTCACCTCGACGCCGCGCTGCGAACTGGCCCGACCGGCGCTCTTCGCCAGGTGCAGATGTGGCAGGTTGGGAATCGCGGTCGCCGCGCCCAGCGCGGTCACGCCCCTGCCCGCGCGTCCGAGCGCACGCACCAGCGCGGACACCTCGTCGGCGGTCAGACCCGGTTCGAGCAGCACCGAGCGGTAGCCCTGGGCATACAGCAGGCCGGCAAGTTCCTGAAGCGGTGGGTTGCGGGAGGCCAGTTGAGCTGTGCCAAGGCTGAGTCCCCCGGGACTCACCCGCAGCTCGACGGCGCCGGTGGTGGCGAGCGCAGTCAGCGAGTTGGTCAGTTCCGCGAGGGCGTGCTGGACAGCGGGGTGGCTCGCCGGGTACATCCGGCTCAGGCGAAAGATCTTGCCCACCTCCGCGAGTATTGCCTCGACGGCCTTGACGTCCATGGCTTCAGCGCTTGATGCGCTCTCCCCTGTCTTCGGTCCGGAAGATCCAGGTCACCAGCCGCGCCGGGGCGACGGGCTCCGACGGATCGAGCGCGTCCCATGGCTCGTCGCTGCCGCTGCCATCGGTGCCCGATCGCCGCTCCCACTCCTCGACGATCCTCCTGGCACGCGCCGACCACAGCTCGATGTTGGCCTCGCGCAGGTCCACCCAGCCGCGCGGCGCTGCGGCCAGCGGATCGCCCCGCTCCGGCGGCACCACCACCTTGGGACCACGGTAAATCCGGGTACCGTCGCTACTCACAATCGGTATTCCCACCGACAGGATAGTCGCGCGCAGGTCCCGTTCGCGTTCCAGCAACGCCTCGAGTTCCGCAGAGGCCTCGCGCGCGTTCGCCGCCGCCAGCTCCTTCACCGAGCCGAAGATGCGCGACAACAGGTGCGCCTCGTATAGCAACTTGGTGAGCCGCGGCGGACCCAGCATCTCGAAGGCGATCGACCGTACCCCGTGCTCCCGCTCCAGCTGCGCAAGCCGGCGCAGCGCTGCCTCGCGCAGTATTCCCGCGCGGTAGGTGGGGCCGCTGGTGGCCGCATCCAGCGCCGCGATCACGTCCTGGCCTGTCGGGTAGCCACGCAGCTCCATCACCACGGCGTCGGCTATCTCCTCCGGGGTGATGAACTCCATCTGGCCCTGCGCGGTGATGGTCGCAAACTCCTCCCGCGCGAACAGCCCGTTCTCGCCCATGTTGATGTACACGGAGGTGAGCGGGCGGCCCAGGGCGGTCCAGGCGCGCGCGCCGGGCTCGAACGCCGCTGCGACCGGGACCGGGCTGGTGCAGTCGAACAGCTCGATCGGCTCGCCGCCGCGGCGCACCGGCCCGAAGCGGATTTCGCGCCATCCGATGGCCGCGGTCGGCTTGATCTCGACCGTGGCCGGCGCCTCCGGCGTGCGGCCCAGCAGGTACAGCAGCAGCGTGTGCGCTCCGGCCACCGCGCTCTTGGTGAGCAGCGTGCGCGACGGGCGCTCCTCCGAGTGGGTATAGGGGATGTTGAATCCCATCCCGCCGGTGCCGCTGGTGCCGATCTTCACATAAGACCGCACACCGGTCCGCCGCAGCGACTCCACCAGGATCTGCACGTGGCGCGTGAGCTGCGGGATCGGCATCGTTAGCAGGTGCCGCTCGATGGCCGCCTTGTCGGCCGCGTTGCGGTCGGCCAGCGCGATGAGGTCGCGAGCCGAGCGGTAGGTGTCCTGATAGGCAAACGCCGTCGCGGTGTTGATGCAGTCCACGACGGCGTCCGGACGGTGCCTATCGAGCAGCTGAAACAGGAAGCTGCGCCCGAGCAGGTCCTCGGTCAGCTCGCCGAAGACGTCGTCCAGCAGCAGCCGGCGGTGTTCGTCGCGCTCCAGCAGTTCAGTGCGATCGAGGCGCGCCAGCGAGGCCGGCAGGTACGCGTTGCCCCACTCCGTGACGATGGCCGTGTCCGTGGCGCCGAGCGCACGGGCGCACTCGGTCACTTCCCGTTCCGTGAGCGCCACCAGCACGATGCGGCTGGGGCGGAAGTCCAGCAGGCGGCGGGCGACGGCGTGGCCCACCAGGCCGCTGCCGCCGAGGATCATCACTGACGCACCGTTTATGTCCATCGCCCGTTCGGTTCAAAGGTTGGCGGGCGGCTCGAGCGACACCGCCCGGTACAGTGCCACGATCTCCTTGCGGTCCAGCGGCCGGCTCGCGCCTGGCGGCAGCGCGCCGAGGCTGACCGGTCCGTACGCCGTGCGCGCCAGTCGCCGCACCCTGAGTCCCAGCGCCCTGCACACGCGACGGACCACTCGCGAGCGGCCCTCGCCGAGCTCCAGCTCCAGCACGCCGCCCCGGGGCAGCGGGTTCCAGCGCCAGCGCGCGGGCCGCACCGGCGGTCCCTCGCCGATGTCCACGCCACGGTCCAGGGCGGCCATCCCCGACTCGTCAGGCGCTCCGGTCACCATCACCTCGTAGCGCCGGGGCACCGACCACCTGGGGTGCATCAGGCGCGCGGCCAGCTCGCCGTCGGTGGTGAACAGCAACAGCCCCTCGGTCATCACATCGAGACGGCCCACTGCGATCAGCGCGTCCGGCACGGCGCCTAACAGCGAGAACACGGTGGGCACGCGGCCCATCGTGCGCCGCGACGTCACCGAACGGACCGGCTTGTGGAACGCCAGGTGCACCAGCGGCGCCTCGTGCACCTCGCGGCCATCCACCGTGACTACGTCGCGGCCGGGCTCGACCGGATCGCCCGGGCCCTCGGGCGGCCGTCCGTTCACCCTCACCCTGCCGGCCGCAACGAGGTCGGCCGCACCGCGGCGAGACGAGGCGCCCGCCCGGGCCAGGAACCGGGCGAGGCGGACCGCCATCAGTCCACCGGCGGCGGCGCCGGAGGACGCAGCGCCACGGTCAGTTCCTCGGTTCGGGGCAGATCGGACAGATCGGCCAGTCCCAGGTGCTCCAGGAACTGCGGCGTGGTTGCGTACAGCAGCGGCCGGCCCAGGCCTTCCGACCGTCCCACCACCTCGATGAGCCCCCGCTCCTGGAGCAGCCGCAGCACGCCGCCCGAATTGACGCCGCGGATCTCCTCGATTTCGGCCCGTCCGACCGGCTGCCGATAGGCGATCACCGCCAGCACCTCCAGCGCTGCGCCCGATAGCTTCTGCGGTCGGGTCGCGAACTGCGCCCGGTCGATCGCCTCGGCGAAGATGTCGCGGGTCAGGATCTGCCACCCGTTGGCGATCTCCACTAGCTCCACGCCGTGGCCGCCGGTTTCGTAATGGTCGCGCAGCTCCTCGATCGCCTTGCGCCAGTCGGCCTCGTCAGCCTCGGAATCGAGAATGCTGAGCTCGTCGAGCGTCAGCGGACGGCTCGACGAGAACAGCGCGGCTTCAAGCAGCCTCGTACGCTGGTCCACGGCTGATGATCACGGGAGAAAACGCCCCGGGTTGAGTGAGAGTCAGGGTCCCGCGGCGGGCCAGCTCTAGCAGCGCCACCAGGGACGAGAGCACATCGACGAGCGTCGGCCTTTCGCCTAACATCTCCCTCCACGAAAAGCTGCCCCGCTCTGCCAACCACCTCGACACCGTCGCCGTCGCTCCTTCCACGTCCAGCGGCCGCGCCGCCACACGCAGGATCACCGGATCGGGAATGGCCGCCAGCACCCGCTCGACGGCGGCGATCAGCTCCTCGAGGCTGAACACCAGCGGCGGCGGCGGCGCTTGCGGCGCCGGCGGCAGGTAGCCGCGCGCGAACCGGTCGGAGCGGCGCCGGGCCGCGCGTTCCATCCAGTCAACCACCTCACGGATCTGCTGGTACTCCAGCAGCCGCCGCACCAGCTCGTGGCGCGGGTCCTCCCAGGCCTCCTCATCGCCGCGGCGCGGCAACAGCATCTGCGCCTTGATGCGCAGCAGTCGCGCCGCCATCTCGAGGTACTCCGCCGCCTCGTCCAATCCCAGCGCGCCAATTGCCGCCAAGAACTGGTCGGCGATGCGGGCGATCGGGATGTCCCAGATGTCTATCTCCTCGCGCCTGATCAGATGCAGCAGCAGGTCGAGGGGACCGGAGAACCGATCGAGGTTGACTACGAAACCAGCCTCGTCCAGGCCCGGCGCGAAGCCTTCGGTCCGAACGGTCACGGGCTAGCGATCGGCTGAGTCGAGAAGATCGGCACGGACTGGAATACTAACCATCGCGCCGGGGCCTTGTCAAAGCTGGAACGCGTAGGTAAACTCAAGCGCTTGAAGCATTTAAAGCCGGTTCACCACTGATCGCAAATCGGGGAGATCGAGTGCCAAGGATTCGTTCCGCGAAGAAGCGGATGCGCCAGGCCAAGGCGCGCACCGAGCGCAATCGTGCGCAGCGTTCGGCCATCAAGACTGCGGTGAAGAAGGCGCGCGCCGCGACTTCGAAGGAAACGGTGGCTGCCGCCGTTCAGGTGCTGGACCGCGGCGCCCGCAAGGGGCTGATCCACCGCAACGCAGCGGCGCGCAAGAAGGCGCGGCTGCTCAAGCGCCTGCGGAGCGCGAAGTAGTCAAAAGGCGGAGAGCTCCGCTCCGCATTTCTCACAGTACCACTCGGTAGGTAGGTTCGCGGCGCCGCACTCCTTGCAGACCAGCGTCTTCTGAACCCCCACTGACTCACGGGCCGGCTTCGGCGGAATCGTCGCAGCCGGCTCGACGTCCTGGGGGATGTGGATGAAACCGGCCGACGCATCCAGCGTTGCGGGTACTTCGGCGGCCTGTTGCGGCTCTGGCTGCGCAGGC
>DATMBH010000266.1:0-3105 GCA_035559335.1 Gemmatimonadales bacterium | reverse complement strand
CACCCCCAACTTCACACTCCCCTTCCCCACCCCAGCGCGCCTAGCCATACCCCGCCGGGCCTGCGGGCTTGACGCCCGGCGATCCGGACGGGTCTATTACGAAAGCGGCACTTCGCCGCACAAACAACCACATACGGGTCGCCTCGCGGGGTGACCTCGCCGGCGACTCCTAACCCCGGGAGGACTCATGGGAAATAGGATGTTTGCGGCAACCGCAGTTCTGCTGGCAACGGTGGCGTGCAACGAGGACATCGCGAAGCCTGCGCCAGTGGTGCCGGTCGAGCGCTTCGTGGCGCGACTGAGCGGGGACGCCGAGCGCCCGACGCCGGTCGCTACGTCGGCCTCGGGCGTGGCCGATTTCGCGCTGTTCCGGCGGACCGACACCACCGGGACGACGCGAGACACGCTCACGTTCGTCGTGTCGGTGAACGGCCTGAGCGGACCTCCGACCGGGATACACATTCACGGACCGGGCGACGCCGAGACGGTGGCCGGAGTGGCGCACGGGATGACCATTGCTCAGGGCGTGCGCTCGGGCATCCTGGCCGCGGGTTCAGTCACAAGGCCGACCAACGGCACGATCTCGATGGACTCCCTGATGACGCTGATTCGCGCCGGGCTGGCGTACGTGAACGTGCACACGGCGGCCAATCCGGGTGGAGAGATCAGGGGGCAGATAGTTAGACCGTAGCGAGCAGGGCGCAGGGAACAGGGAGCAGGAAACAAACAACCCATTCCACAGGACTGCCCCATGGATGTAGTCGTGGTGTCGGCACGTCTGGTTCACATCGTGTGCGGTGTGTTCTGGGCCGGGACGCTGATGTTTGCCCCGCTGTTCCTTCAGCCCTCGATCAGGGACGCCGGGCCGGAGGGCGGCAAGGTGTTGGTGGCGATGCTGAGGCGCCGGTTCTTCGACATCATGCCCGTGGTGGCGGCCCTGACCCTGCTCAGCGGAATGTGGCTGTACTGGCGCTCGTCCGCCGGGTTGTCCAGGGCGTACGTGCACTCCGGTTCGGGGATTGCATTCGGCCTCGGTGGCATTGCGGCGCTGGTGGCATTCGCGATAGGCGTGCTGGTGCTGCGCCCAGCCACGCTGCGCGCCGCGGGCCTGGCGCAGTCGCTAGCTCAGATGGCGGCCGGGCCCGAGAAGGACGCCGCTAACAAGGAACTCGACGCGCTGCGGTCGCGAATGGCCCTGGGCGGCCGCGCCGTCGGTGCGTTTCTCGCCCTATCCGTGATGGGAATGGCGGTGGGGCGCTACGTCTAAGAGCGTGATGGGTGAGGGGTAGAGGTGCCTTACCCCTCACCAATCACGGTTCAAGGTCTCGGCCGCACCATCATTCGCGGCCCGGGCAGCTGGAAGTTCCGCACCGATTCGGGCATCGCCTGCCACTGTTCGGCGGTGAGAATCGCCCGCACGGTCACCAGCGACGAAGCGATCTCGTTACGGGCGGCCTCGAACAGCGGGCGCATGGCGGGCATGAGCCGCATGAGCTCGCCAGGTGATGGGTTGTTCCCCATTCCGCTCACCGCGCGGCGCAGCGAGTCCAGCCGTTCTCCGTTGCGCCGCGCCAGGGAATCGCGCAACGGAACCAGCAGCCTTACCTGGGTCGAGTCGAGACGCAGCGAATCCCGCAGCTCGAGCGCGGTGGCAGCCGGGTTCGGCAGTGCGGAAGCGATCCGCTCGATGATGGCAGCCGGGTTGATGTCAGGTCCGCGGAAGCCCAGTTGACCGCCCATCTCGAGCGCGCCGCCCGGGCCCATCGCAACCACCCCGCCACGACCACCGGCGCGTATCGCGTCAAGCGCCTGACGCATGCGGTCGGGCCCGATCTGCATTCGCATCTGGACCCCGATCTGGAACGGTGGGCGGAATGCAGTGGCAGTGCCCGCAGTGGAGCCGAACCGCTCGTTCACCTGATAGCTGTAACGGCCCGCGCCGGCGTCAAACCCGGTTATGTGGAGCAGGGTGTTGTCCGGCCTGGTCGCGATCCCCCAACCCCTCGCGTTGGCAGTGCCGTGGACCAATTCGTCCAGGCCGCGCAGGAAGTTCTGGGTTACCAGCGACAGTGTTAGGCGCCGATTCAGTCCCAGGCCGGCTGGCCGCCAGTTCAGCTGGAAGTCGAGCGAGGCCTGCCAGGGGCCGAGGCACGAGTTGCGCGCAGCGACTGCCCCGAGCTGCCGCTCCAGGCATTCGCGGACGCTTGCGGAAGCCGTCGCCAGCAGGTTCTGCATCCCTCGCGCGACCGGATCCGAAGCGCCCGGCGCGAACACGAAAGCGCGGTCGTTTCGGGACCCGTCACCGTTGACGTCGCCGCTAACCATCGGGGTGAACGGGGCGCCGGAGCTCACGCGAGCGATCGACGTCAGCTCCAGCGACTGCGAGAACGGATACGTGACGGTCGCGAGGAACGAGTGGCGGCGCTCGAAGTCGCTGCGCGCCCACTCGACTACGTTTGGATCGGCGGCGGTGCCAGCGCCCCTGAGCCCCGTGGACTGATCGCGCGAGCGCTGGTAGGTGTAGGACAGGTTCAGGAAAATGCCGCGGCCGAGGATGCCGCCAATCCCGAGCGTAAGCTGCTCCGTTCTCGACCGCAGGTTGGAGCGCACCTCCAGGACTGAGCCGAACGCGGTGTCCCGGCGCGAGGCGCTGAACCGGGGTTCGCCGCCGGCCGATATCTCGGAAGGGGCCACGAATACCGGCCGGTTGGCCTCGTCCGCCAGGGTGAAGGCTGGGGTGGCGTCCAGGTTCAGATCGTAGAAGCCGCTCTGCCTAATACCGCGCGAGACGCTGCCCTCGATCGTCAGGCGCAGCAGCTGCGTCAGCCGCCGCTCCACTGCCAGCGACCCGCGCCAGGCGCGGGAAGCCTCGAATCCGTCGGCCAGTACAATCACTGTGCGCGGCGGCAGCGCCGGCGCCGGGCCCGGAGGTCCGCTCGAAGCGCACTCATCGGGGATGGTGGACGGGTCCAGCCGGTAGAGGTCCCAGCGCTGAGCCGGGACCGCGGAGCCGACGCAGAACACTTCCCCGGTGGACTCCGCCAGGCCAGTGCCGGCGCGGGCCTGCGAGGCGAGCATCGTCGGCGGCTGGTTCCGGAACTCGCC
>DATMBH010000265.1:0-7892 GCA_035559335.1 Gemmatimonadales bacterium | reverse complement strand
TGCGTGGTCGAGGACTCGCTTCCGGGTCTGGCAGCGGCGCGTGCGTTAGGTGCTGGCTGCGTTATGCTCGCGACGTCGCACCGCCCGGCCGATCTGGCCGCTGCCGATCTGGTGTGGGAGAACTTCGTGGGGCACAGCCATCTGGAGCTGGCGCCCTTGTTCCGACCGGCCAGCACATGAAACTGCCGCGCGAGGTCACCGCTGCGCCGGCGTTCCGCGCACTCGCGACCGGCGTCACATTCCACAGGCGCGAGTTCAGCCGGAGGTTCAACCTGGTGGGCACGGGGCGGGTGCAATGCCTCCAGGGTTTGGTTTCGTGCGACGTGGTGAACACGGGCGGCCGGCGCCACGTGTTCGGGGCCCTGCTCACGGCCAAGGGCATGATCGTCGCGCCGCTGTGGATCACCTTGCGCGAGGCGGAGATCGTGCTGGAGACCCCGGGCGCGGCCGCGGGGCCGCTGCTGGAGACGCTGTCGAAGGCGCTGCCGCCGCGACTGTGCCGCGTGGAAGAGATCACCGACGCGACGACCGGTATCGGCGTGTACGGCCCCGGCGCCGCGGCTGCCGTCGAGGGCGAGGACCTTGCGGTGCCCGCGGTAGCGCGCGGGGCGCAGGGATTCGATCTGGTCGTCCCGGCCGCTGAGAGCGGCGCCATACTGGACCGGCTGCGCTCGAGGGGAGCGGTGCCGGCCGACGAGTCCGTCATGGCGGCATGCCGGATTCTCGCCGGCATCCCCGCCCTGGGCGAGGAGATCGACGACCGGACCCTGCCGCAGGAGGTCCGCTACGAGGAACTGGGTGCGATCTCCTACACCAAGGGCTGCTACCTGGGGCAGGAAACCGTGGCGCGGTTGCACTTCCGCGGCCACACCAACCGCCGGCTGGTACTGCTGGTGCTGGATCGCGAGCCCGCGGAACCTCCCCTGGAAATCATCCACGAGGGCAAACTGGTCGGACGGGCGACCAGCGCCTGCTGGTCGGACGACCTGGACACGTGGGTGGCCCAGGCGCTGCTGCGGCGCGAGGTCGAGGACGGCGCCGAGGTGCGGGCAGGCGAAGCCACGGCGGTCGTTCGCGTGGACCGCTGGTTGCGCGACCCGTGAGGGTCTTCCTCACCGGGGCCACGGGACTGGTCGGGCGTCACGTGGCGGAGCAGCTGCTGGCGCGCGGTTACGAGGTGACGGCGCTGGTGCGCGAGGAAGGGGCTGCCGCCGCGCTCCGGGACCGCGGTGTGTCGCTGCTGCGCGGCGACGTGCGCGAGCACGAGCGGCTGGCCCGGGCGGTGCGCGAGCACGATGCCACGGTCCACGCGGCCGCAGTGATCCTGGACCGCTCCGACTGGGCCGCTTACCACGCCCTCAACGTTGCGCCCACCGAAGCCATCGCGCGCGCCGCCGCCGCTGCCGGGCGACGGCTGGTGCACATCTCGTCGGTGGCGGTGTACGGGCGGCGCCGCACCTACGACGGCGGGCCGGCCAGTGTCACCGAGGAATTCGGGCTCGAGCAGCCGCTGTTTCCCGGAGATCACTATGCGCGCTCGAAGCGTGAGGCGGAGCTGGCGCTGTGGCGCGTTGTCGAGGAAACGGGCCTCAACGCGGTGGCCTTGCGGCCTTGTGTGCTGTATGGCGAGTTCGACCGCACGTTCTCCCCGCGGCTAGCCCGGGCCCTGCGGCGGAGGATCGCGCCGTTGGTCGGCAACGGGGGCAACGTCCTGTCAGTCGTGTACGCAGGCAACGTCGCCGCGGCCGTCCTGGCCGCGCTGGAGCGGAGCGAAGTCACGGGCGCGTTCAACGTGGCCAACGACGGATCGCTGACCGCGCGGCAGTTCGTGGAACGCTTCGCCTCCGGGCTCGGAATTCGCCCGCTGCTGGTACCAGTCCCGCGGCAGCCGGCGCGCCTGGCAGCGAACGCGCTCGACTTGCTGCTGCGCGCCGTGCGGCCGGGGCAGCCGCTGACGCTGCTGAAGAACGCGGTGCATTTCCTGGGAAGCGACAATCCCTACGTGTCGCGAAAGGCCGTGGTGGAGCTGGGTTGGAGGCCGTTGAAGGAACCCGCTGTGGCCGCCGAAGACACAGGGCGGTGGTTCGCTCGAGCACCGGGCACGGAGCAATTCCGGGCCCCATGAAGCGCGAAGGCCCGGGATTGCTCCCGGGCCCAGCGTCACCTCGAAGCTGAACTGCTTAGTTCGTCTTCGCGGTGTCCGACATCGTCTTCGACGTGTCGGACATGGCCTTCGCCGTGTCGGTCATCGGGGCGGCAGCCGGGGCAGCCGTCGTGTCGGCCGCGGGCGCAGCCTCCTCAGCCTTCTTGCACGCAACGAGAGCGACGACCGCGAGGGCCAGTGCCAGGCGCTTCATTCCTTCTCCTTAAGCCGTTTCGCTTGTGTGGATTCCAGCGGGATCAGATCCCGAGGCCGTGCGCCGCTGACGCCGACCTCAAACCGGCGCCAAAGCTACTGTAAAGCATATGCCTGTCAAGGGGTTAGCGATCCGGCCGCGCGGCGCAGCCACCGTGGTTTCCAGCGCGACCGCGGCACCGCGGTACGGACCAGATGAACTAACCGGGCCCGGCTGCGTCACTTAGCACCGGCATTGCCCACCCCCAACGCTGCTTCCATACTACGGCGATGTCCGAGCGTAGAGTTGTCCGGGGGGCCTGTCCGCACGACTGCCCCGATACCTGCGCCATGCTGGTTACGGTGGAGCGTCAGGGCGACGGTACCTGGAAGGCCGTGGACGTACGCGGCGACCCCGGCCATCCGGTGACGCGCGGCTTCCTGTGCACCAAGGTGGACCGGTACCTGGACCGAACCTATCACCCGGAGCGGCTGCTGCGGCCGCTGCGCCGTGTCGGTCCCAAGGGCTCGGGCCGCTTCGAGGCGATCTCGTGGGACGAGGCGCTGGATGAGGTCGCATCGGGACTGAACGCGGCCGTCAGCCGGCATGGGCCACAGTCGGTGCTGCCCTACTCCTATGCCGGCACCATGGGCTACGTGCAGGGCGAGTCCATGGACCGCCGGTTCTTCCATCGCCTTGGCGCCTCGCTGCTGGAGCGCACCATCTGCTCCAGTTGCGGCGGGGTTGCGATGCAGATGACCCTAGGGCAGAACCTCGGCACCGATACCGAGCAAGTGGGCGGGGCGCGGTTCATCATTCTGTGGGGGACCAACACTCTCACCAGCAACCCGCACCTGTGGCCATTCGTTAGGCAGGCGCGTGGCGCCGGGGCCGGCGTGGTGGCGATAGACCCGCTGGCCACCCGGACCACGGCGCAGTGCGACCGCCATTTCATGATCCGACCCGGCACCGACGCCGCTCTCGCACTCGGCATAGCGCACCTGTTGTTCGCCGAGGGGCTGGCCGACCGCGACTACCTGGAGCGCTACTGTGTGGGCGCGGCGGAGTTCGAGGAGCGGGTGAAGGAGTACGACGTCGAGCGGGTGGCGGCAATCACCGAGCTGGAGCCCGACGACATCCGGTGGCTGGCGCGCGAGTACGGCACGGCGCGGCCGGCGTTCATCAGGCTCAACTACGGGATGCAGCGCCATGCCGGTGGCGGTATGGCAGTGCGTAGCATTGCGGCGCTGCCCGCGGTCGCGGGTCACTGGCGGCACCCGGCCGGCGGCGTCCAGCTCTCGACCTCGGCGGCCTTCAAGGTCAACAGGGCCGCGCTGCACCGGACCGACCTTATTCCCGCCGGCACGCGCAGCATCAACATGTCGCGGCTGGCGGAGGCACTAACCGAGCCCGATGCGGGCGTCGGCGGCCCTCCGGTCGCGGCGCTGGTCGTCTACAACTCGAACCCCGGGGCCGTGGCGCCGGACCGCGCCAGGGTGCGCGCCGGCCTGGCGCGCGAGGACCTGTTCACCGTAGTGCTGGAGCACTTCCTGACCGACACGGCTCAGTTCGCCGACATCGTGCTGCCGGCCACCACGCAGCTCGAGCACTGGGATCTGCACTTCGCCTACGGTCACTACTACATAACACTGAACCAGCCGAGCATCGCGCCGCTGGGGGAAGCGCTGCCTAACAGCGAGATCTTCCGGCGCCTGGCGGCTCGGATGGGCTTCACCGACGCCTGCTTCCGGGACGACGACGTGACGATCATCCGGCAGGCGCTCGACACCGACCATCCGAACCTGCGTGGGATAACGTTCGAGCGGCTGGTGGAGAACGGCTGGCTGCGGCTCAACGTTCCGGAGGCCTGGGCGCCGTACGCCGAGGGCGGTTTCGCGACTCCATCCGGCAAGTGCGAACTCTACTCCGAGCGAATGGCGAAGCTCGGCCTCGATCCAGTGCCAGCCTACACGCCGCCCCGCGAGTCGCGCGAGCGCACGCCCGATCTGGCAGCGCGGTTCCCGCTGGCGCTGATCTCGCCCCCGGTACACCAGTTCCTGAACTCCTCGTTCGTGAACGTGGAGGTGCTGCGGAAGCGGGCAGGCGAGCCGGAGCTGAAGATCCACCCGGACGACGCCGCTATTCGCGGCATCGCCACCGGCCGCCTGGTGCGGTGCTTCAACGACCGCGGCGCGTTCCAGGCAAAGGCGGTGGTGACTACAGACGTAAAGCGTGGCGTGGTGTCGGCTCCTTCAATATGGTGGGGTCGCTACACGCGCGACGGGATGAACGCCAACGAAACCACGTCGGTGGCGCTCACCGACCTGGGCGGCGGCGCGACCTTTTACGACAACCTGGTGGAGGTGGCGGCGGCGGACTGAGACGACAAGCCGGTACGGCAGTTAAGTCGGTAAGTAGCCCGCGCGGCCAGACGTACGGCCTGCCCCTACCGCCCTCGTTCCGCCATGCCGCCTTACCGCCTTACCGCCTTAGCTCCATTATTCTCCCATGCGCCCTACCACCCTGCGCGAGCTCCGCGAGACCGAGTGGGCCTCTGCCGAGCGTCGCCATCGTTCAGTCAAGGACGAACTGCGGGAGAACCTGATCTGCCGGCTCGAGGCTGGGCTCCCGGTATTTGCGGGAGTGATCGGTTACGAGGACACGGTCGTACCGCAGATCATCAACGCGATCCTCTCGCGCCACAACTTCATCCTGCTGGGCCTGCGCGGGCAGGCCAAGACGCGTATCGTGCGCGCGCTGGTGGAGCTGCTGGACGAGGAGATGCCGATCCTGGCCGGGAGTGAGATCAACGACAACCCGTTCGCTCCCATTTCCAAGTACGGGCGCGAGCTGCTGGCCGAGCATGGCGAGGAGGCGCCGATCGCGTGGGTCTCGCGCGAGCAGCGCTACATCGAGAAGCTCGCCACGCCCGACGTGACCATCGCCGACATCATCGGCGACGTGGACCCAATCAAGGCCGCACGCGGCGGCCACTTGCTGTCCGACGAGCTGACGATCCACTACGGGCTGCTACCGCGAGCCAACCGCGGCATCTTCGCCATCAACGAGCTGCCCGACCTCGCGGCCAAGATCCAGGTGGGACTGTTCAACATCATGCAGGAGGGCGACGTCCAGATCAAAGGTTACCCGATCCGCCTGCCGCTCGACGTGGCGCTGGTGTTCACCGCCAACCCCGAGGACTACACGGCCCGCGGCAAGATCATCAGCCCCCTGAAGGACCGGATCGGCAGCGAGATCATGACGCACTACCCGCGCTCGGTGGAGCTGGGCATGGCGATCACGAGCCAGGAGGCGTGGACCGAGCGGGGTCGCAGGGCAGTGAGGGTGCCGGACTTCGTGGCCGAGATCGTGGAGCGGATTGCCTTCGAGGCGCGCACCGACAAGCGCATTGACCGGCGCTCGGGCGTGAGCCAGAGGCTGCCGATCTCCGTGATCGAGAACGTGGTGTCGAACGCCGAGCGGCGCGCGCTGGTGACCGGTGAGAAGAACCCGGTGGCCCGGCTTTCGGATCTGTACGCCGCGCTGCCAGCCATCACCGGCAAGCTGGAACTGGAGTATGAGGGCGAGCTGCAGGGCGCCGAGCAGGTGGCGCTAGACCTGATCCGCCGCGCGGCGGGAGCGACATTCGACGAGCGGCTGGGCGGCGCTTCCTTCGAGGAGATCGTGCGCTGGTTCGACGAGGGCGGCGCGCTGAAGATCGGGCACGACGAGCACTCGGACGCGCTGGCAGCCGGTTTCTCGGTGGTGCCGGGACTGGCCGAGCTGGTGGTGAGCTGCGGCCTCGGGGGCCGCAAGGACAACGCGGCTTTGGTGTCCGGGTGCGAACTGGTACTCGAGGGCCTGGCCGCACAGAAGCGGATTTCCCGTAGCGACGAGGCGGGCTACACCCGGGCTCGGCCCGAGCGCGGCTTCCCGAAGCAGGGCTACGGCGGCCCCCACGCTTGAGCGAACACGGAGGACCTAAATGGGCAAACTGATCCTCGGCCTGATCTTCGCGGCCATCGGCCTGCTCACGCTCATCATTGGAGCCGCAGCGAAGGGCGAGCAACCGCGGGCTGCGAGCGGCCTGCTGCGCACCGTGGCGATGGCGCTGCTCACCCTGGGCGGCGCGTTCGCGGTGTTTTCGACCGTGGTGGTCATCGGCCCCGGCACCGTTGGGGTGCGGCACGCATTCGGTCACGTGGACCCGGAGCCGTTGCTGCCGGGCATCAACTTCGTGACGCCGTGGTCCAACGTCGAGCGGTTCTCGACCCGTGAGGAGCAGTTCCCCGAGCACGGCGACGCGGTCGAGGAGATCGCGGCGCTGAGCTCCGAGCAGATGGGGATGACGGTGGACGTGGCGATCCGGTGGCAGATCGACCCGCAGGATGCGCCGCGCATCTTCCGCGAGATCGGCGGCCACAGCCAGATCGCGCAGGTGGTCCAGAACGCGATTCGCAACGGGGTTCGGGACGGGATGGTGCAGTTCACGATCAACGACATCGCGCAGCGCAACCGTATCGCCGCGGTGATGGAGTCGGAGGTGGACTCGGCGCTGGTCACCCGCCCGCATGGAGCCGATCAGCCGTTCCGAATCGCGCGGGTGACGGCGTTCTTCCTGCGCGACCTGCAGCCCCCGGCGCAGGTGGTGGCGGCGATCAATGCCAAGATCGCGCAGGAGCAGCAGATCCAGACCGAGCGCCACCGGGTCGAGGTGGCGCGGTTGCAGGCCGAGCAGCAGCGGGTTTTGAACCAGACGCTGACTCCCGAGGCGCTGGCGAAGCAGTACCTGGAGGTACTGCACGACTTGAGGACCTCCAACAACATGGTGCTGTTCATACCCACCGAGGGCGGAATGCCGATGTTGGACATCGGGGCGCTGCGCCGCAACCTCCAGAGTGGTCGTTAGGCGCGCGGCGCGCACGTGGTCATAACGATCACCCGGCAGTACGGCGCTGGCGGCTCGGAGGTGGCCAGGCTCACCGCCGAGCGACTCGGCTGGACGCTGGTTGACAACGCGTTCGTGGACGAGGTAGCCCGCCGCGCCGGTGTGCCGGCCGAGGTCGTGCTCGCCACGGAGGAGCGGGCGCCGTCGCTGAAGGAGCGGCTAATGCGGGCGCTGGCGAGCGCCTCGCCCGAGGTGTTCGTGCCATCGGCGGCACCGGCCGAAGCGGACGAGGAACGGCTGGTGAGGGTGACCGAGAGGGTAATCTCCGAGGCCGCTGAGGCGGGGCGCGTAGTGCTGGTCGGGCGCGGGGCGCAGTTCGTGCTGGCGAGCGCGGCGCCGGAGGGCGCGCTGCACGCGTGCGTGGTGGCGCCGCGCGGCATTCGGGTGGCAACGATAATGAAGCGCGAATCGTTAGGCGCCGCCGAGGCCGAGGCGCTGATGAGCCGCACTGACGCCGACCGCGACCGCTACGTCAGGCGCTGGTACCAGCGCGACCGGCAGGACCCGGCGAACTACCACCTGGTGGTGAACACCGGGTGGTTGGGGTATGAGGGGGCGGCGGAGCTAATCGTGGGAGCAGCCAGGAGAAAGGGCTGGGACTGATCACG
>DATMBH010000264.1:0-4430 GCA_035559335.1 Gemmatimonadales bacterium | reverse complement strand
GAGAAGCCCGACCGGCCATGGGTCCACACCACGAACAGCGTCGAGCCGGCCCGCCACTCCCATCTCAGCACCGCGTTGCCTCGCAGCGACCGGAACCGGAAGTCCGGGTTATAGAGCTGGAACGGCGCGCGCGCGCCGGTGGGCCCGTCCGGGTCGATGGTGTACGTGTTGGCGTCCGCGTCGAAACCGACCGTTGAGCCGTTGTCGGTCCCGTACTCGATGAAATGGAAACCGCCGGGCCGGTCGAACTCGCGGAAGCCGTAGTAGTCCCCGGCGCCGAAGAACGGCTGCGCCACCAGCTGCAGCGTCAGGCGCGGCGTCAGCGCCAGCTCCGCTCGCAACGTGAGGTCGAAGGTGCGCTGGTCCAGGCGAGCGAAGACGTAGCGGCGCCCGTAGGTGGCGGTGGCGCCGGCGTCGGCGCCCTGGCTCACGTAGAACGCCGTCTGGTGGCTGCGCTCGAACCCAGGACTCAACGACAGCGTGAGAGCGCCGTTAGGCCTGAATTGGACGTAGGTCCCAGCCCACCAGCCCCAGGCGCCCGAGGCGCTCCGGCTGTAGCCGCCCCACGGGTTGAGCGCGATGGGCCGCCGGAAATCGGTGTTGCCCCAAAAGTTGATGTTCCAGCTCGACGGCGAACGCAGCATCGGTCCGCCGCGGGTGGTCTTGTCGCTGAGGGCACTGAAGTTGCGGTTGAGGTTGAACCCGAGCCGCCAGTAGTTGCGCAGCTCGCCGTTGCCGCCGAGCCAGGCGTTCCGCCCTACCCGCGCGCCGCCGAAGTTCCAAACCTGCGCGTGCGACGCGTTGAGGGACGCCTGGCGGAACACCCGCCCCGGTCGCAGCCAGCGCCGGCCTAACCTGACGCCGTAGAAGACCCGGTCCACCTGACCCATGAACCCTGCGTCGTTCACCTCCAACCGCGGTGAGTACGCGTAGAAGTCCGTTCCATAGGTCCAGTTGCCGGCGACCTTTCCTGCCGACAGCGACGCCGCCCAGCCAGTCATCGATGTGGCCGTCGAGTCCAGCGACACGTAGTCCTGGTCGGGCCGCTGGAAGTAACGGGCCGATGAACGCTGCGCCGCGATGATCGAAACCGAATCGCCGCGGATCGTGGAGACGGCGAACGAGCCGTTCACGCTAAAGCGGTTGCGGCTGAATCGGTGGAAGAAATCCGCGCCGGTTACGTACGCCGAGGAGCGCAGGAAGTTGAACAGCGAATCGGCATCGCGGTTGACCGCGGTGGCGAGGATCCCGAAGCCGGAGCTGCCACCGCGCAGGTCGCGTCGCAGACTCAGCACCGCGTAATTGGTGAGCGGCTCGACCGGCGCGCTGTAGCGCGAGCCGTCGGAGCGCTGCAGCCGCGCGTACTCGCGCGCGGTGACCGCCTCCAGCAGCCCCACCGACCACCCCGCGACCCGGCCCGATAGCTTCGCTGCCCCCAGTATGGTGGACGCCTGCGGCATGTCGCTGTAGCCGCCGGGCTCTGACACCAAGCGCGATGGCGATCGGCCGATCCGTCGCGAGTAGAACAGCTGCGGAGCGCCGAACACGTTGCCGCCGCCGAACCGGAACAGGTTGCTCCCCTCCACGAAGAACGGGCGCCGCTCCGAGAAGAACGTCTCGAAGGCTGACAGGTTCACCACCGCTGGGTCGGCCTCCACCTGGCCAAAATCCGGGTTGATCGTCGCATCAATCGTCAGATCGCTGGTCAGGCCGTACTTCACATCGAGACCCGCGTTGCCCGACTGCAGGCTGCCATCATCGAACGGGTTGGCAGGGTCCGCTCCCTCGCGGTGCCGGCTCGAGGCCACGCTGTAGGGCAGCACCTCGAGCCGCCGGGGATGGGGAATACCAGAGATTCCGGCGAGGTGTCCGAACTGCGACGCAAACCCCGTCTCGGTGTTCGGGGCCCAGCTCCACCGCACGAACTCGTTGGTACGGAACACTACGCGGGCGAAGCTCACTCCCCAGTGATCCGCGCCCCTGGACGCGAACCGCAGCTGGGAAAACGGGATCCGCAGCTCGGCAGTCCAGCCCAGCGAGTCCACCCCCACCTCGGCGTCCCACACCGGGTCCCAGCCCTCGTCACCGAAGCTGTTGTCGTTGAAGGTGATGCCGTCGCCGCGCACTCCGGCAGCGTTCACCCGGAATCGGAACCCGGTCCGGTGGTCGTGATACGAATCGAAGATCACGGTGAACAGATCGCCGTCGGTATTGTCGCGACGCCCCAGCCGGCGCTCGATGCGGTGCGGCTCGGCATCGAACATCCGCGCGCCCACGTAAATCGCCTGATCGTCGTACACAATTCTGACCTCGGTGCGCACAGTAGGGTCCGCGCCGTCGTTAGGGAGGACCTGGCGGAACCCGTCGATCGCCTCGGCTGCCTGCCACGCCTCATCGTCCAGCCGGCCGTCAAGGCGCGGCGCCCTGGCCACCCGCGCAGCGGTCGCGACCGGGGGGACCCGGCCGCTCGAGTGCCGGAGTCGTCCGGAATCGGCCGGCGCCACGGCGGGCACCATCGCGCTGGTCTGCGCAAGCTGGAACGCGACTGCCAGTGAGTGGAGAACCACGAGTGACCCCCGTAATGAGCGCCTGGAACCCTGGATACGGGTTGGATGCCGTGGCGGGCGGAAGGGTTGCATCGGCGGGCAGGGAGCAGGGAGTAAGGGAGCTGCGAGCAGGGACAGCCGTGGATGGTTGCATCGACGGGCAGGGAGCAGCAGTCCTGGGAGCAGGGACAGTCGAGCGCGCCCTGGCACGCAATTCGTGGCCTCGCGCTCAGTTCTCCCTGGTCCCCGCTCCCTGCTGCCTGCTCCCTATCCTTCTACTCCCCCACTCGCCCAGCAGCGCGGCGAACAAGGCCGCGGCCGCCCACGGCAGGAACCTGAGCGGATCCGCGGGCTGCCGCGCCGCGTCGCCGGATGCCGGGAGCGGGGGTCCGAGGGCCGCGGCCAGGGCGGCTCGTGGCGCAGGGTCGGCGGGCACCGAAGGAGCGCCAGGCTCGGGGCGGTAGGCAGCCGCGGCGAGCAGCGATGCCCACCACTGGCGGTGTTCAGCGACCGCGTCGCTTCCGCCCTGCATCCTCCAGCGCCACGTGTCTTCGTAGCCGAACTGCACCACGCGGCCCGCGCCCGCGCGGCCGGCCGCGACCGTCACCGCTCCGTCCTCCGTTTCCAGGACGCTTGCTCCAGGGCGGACTATCAGTTGCCTCAGGCCAAGGGCGCGGCGCGGTGCTGCGGAGGCGAAAGCCAGGGTTCGCGCCGCGACGCGAGGGCCGAGGGAAGCCGGCGCCAGGCCCACCCAGTCGCCCGCACCGGGCCCCAGCACCAGGCCCCCGCCCTGCCTGACGAACCGGACCACGCCTGAGCGGTCCTGTGCCTGCAGCGAATCCAACACCACGACCACGGCCACGCGCGAGGTATCAAGCCGCTCTGGCTCTCCCTGCCTGACGGCGACGCCCGGAGCGACCTCGAGGCGGGTGGCGACGCTCCAGCCCCGTTCTTCCAAGGCCGTGATGGCAAACCTGGCTTCCCATCCGGCCCGGGCCAGCACCACCGCACGACCCAGTCTGGAGATCGCGGGCACGGCACGGGCCGAAGCCGGACCCTGACTGATCTCGATCGCGCCGGCCGTGGCCCCGGACGTCAGCGTCGCGGCCAGGATTGCCGCCGCGCCGCCTTCGGGTGCCGGTAGCGTGTCCAACACGCCGAGTGAATCGGCGAGCACAACTGGCAGCTCCGGCGCCAGGCCGGCAGCGGCGATCCATGCGCCTCCGGCCGGATCGGCGCGGCCAGCGACTTCGAACGCGAGTGATGGGACCCCGCCATCCGTCCAGCCCAAGGCGGTGCCCGCGCGTGCGAGCGCGGCCAGCCAGTCGCGCCGCAGCGCATCCGGCGCCCTGACCAGGCGCAGTCGCACCGAGTCGGCCGGCGCCGAAGCGGTCCAGCGCGCCAGCTGCGCGGTATCGGGCAGCTCGACGTCCAGCCGCGCCGGCAGCGGGCGCCTCGCGCCCAGCAGCAGCCACGCCACCGCCGCCAGCGACGTCACTGCCACCGCCCTCAGGGCGCGCTCCAGCGCAATCCGGCTACCGCGTGAGCGCATAGACGATCAGGTTGACTGCGAAGCGCGTGTTGTCCACCGCGAACAGCCGTTTGCTCTGCGGGTGGTAGTTCCACTCCGAGCTGTAGTCCTTGTTGCTGTACAGCACCGCCAGCTTTCCGCCGCGCTCGACCGCGTCGAGGTAGCGGTGCACCAGGTTGTCGCCCCAGCCGTTCAGCTCGTGGGAGGTGGTGGGAGGCCCATCCTCGAACCGGAAGAAGCACGAATACAGGGGATGCGAATCCGGCACGCGGCGCAGCGGCCCCCAGGTGAGGGCTATCTCCTCGGTGGCCGTGCGGTGGAACTGGCCGTCGATGTCGTGATTGTGGTCGTCG
>DATMBH010000263.1:0-5054 GCA_035559335.1 Gemmatimonadales bacterium | reverse complement strand
CGGGGGTGCGGGGGCGCGGCCATCACAATTCACATCCCCTGTCTCCCATTCCTCACGAGGTCTCGGCCATCTCCCATCACGCTCTCAGTTGTCAGCCGCTCCATTCACAATCCAGTTCCTGATCGTTTCCACCACTGGTGCCGGCAGTGGATACCTGGTCAACGGCATACGCGGCCGGTTGAACCGATAGGCGGCGTCTGTGCTCAGCATCCGAAACATAAACGACGAGTCTGGCAGGCCCGGCCGCACCAGCATCATGGATGGCGCGAACTGGGACGGCACGTTCACCAGTTCGGATCGGGCTACGTCAGCTTCGAGGTTGAGGCTCTGCTGCGGAGTCGGCCCCGCGTGGCACGCTCCGCTCGAGGCGCAGCTGGCCGCCAGCACAGGAGCGATGTCATTCCGGAACGAAGGGTTCGCTATCGGAGTGGTGATCCGGAGCGCCGCCGGCTCCAGCGATAGGTCGCTGCACGAGCTGACGCCAACCAGCAGCGCCGCGCCCCACACTGCCGCTACGGCCCTCATGGCACCGCCCCTAGCGCTATCGTTGCGCTGGACCGCAGCGTGAACACCGCGCCCGGCGCCCAGTACAGCTCAGCGCCGACGCGGAGCCTTCCGCCCAGCCGGTATCCGGCTCCGGCCAGCGCGTGCACGCGCGTGAGGCTCGTGGTAAACCGCTCGTGATCGTCCAGTCCGGGGAACGAGCCGAAACCGGTGCGGGTGTAGTTGACGTCGAACTGCAGCCGTTCCCGCCGCACCCCTGCCAGCGCGTACATATCGAGCCGCGGTTGACGGTGATGGCCGTGGTAAATCCCGGCTTCGAGCGCGAAGCTCGCCGGCGAGAGCCGGTCGTTCGAGACCTGCCCTCCGAAGCAGGTAAGGTCAAGGGTATCGTTGACCGCCTCCGGGCCGCAGGTTATCGCGGCCTCGAGCCGACCCAGGAGAGCGCTGACCCGCGCCAGGATGGCGAAATCCCGGTTCAGGGCGATCCGTCGCGAGATCGCCACACCAAGCAAATTGGCCTTCACACCGCACACCTCGAGCGGCGGCACGTATCCAACTTCAACTGCGCCCACTCCGCGCACGATGGTTCCGCGCAGCCGCGGCAGAACTGGGCACAGATTGGTGTTCTCGTCCTTGGTGCCGCCGAAGCCCACCCGGCGCTCGGCGTCAGAGAGCTCCGGGATCCAGGTCAGCTCGCCGCCCACAGCATTAGCCATGGGAACCTGGCCGGACGGCGTCAGCTGCATGACCGCAGCGAAATAGCCCATCACCTGTGCCTGGGGATCGTCCGAGGCGAGGCTGCGCCGCTGCTGGGCGGCAAGAGGCACCGCGCACATCAGCAGCAGTGCGGCGGTGGTTCTGCTTGACAGGGGCATCGCGCCCAATCTAACGTGCCGCGCCCTGACCGTGAGTGGGTCGTTGCCGTCAGAAACTCCTGACCTCCTGGATCGGCTGTTTCGGCAGCTGGTGGCAAATCTGGCGGCGCTGAATCCGGCGGCGCTGCATCGGCCGTTCTCGGTCGCCGATCTCCATGAAGCCCTGGTGCCCTACCGCACGCACCGCGTGCCACTGGGCTTCGAGACCAGCGAAGACTACGAGCTTACGGTGCTGCGGTTGCTCGCCGGTGAGCGCGGCTACGTGGTGGTCAGCCCCACCGACGTGCGCGAGAAGCTGCGTTCCGAAATCGAGTCGAATAACCCCGACACCGGCCTGTTCCGCCGCTTCCCGGACGCCCAGGTGCTTCTCGACATGGAGCATGTGGCGGAAGTGACGGGCGTCGTGGGAACCATCAGCCCTGAGCCGACTGCGGAGGTGAGCGAGCCGCAGCCGCGCCCCGAACCGGCAGCCGCATCCTCCGGGGGCGACGACCAGCTCCCGTTTACTCTCGAAGAGGCCGACGAAACCCGGCCGACAGCGCAGCCGCGCGGGATTTCGCACAGCACGCCGTGTTCGTACTGTGGCGGCTCGCTCCCGGTGGGCCGCACCGTCCTGTTCTGTCCGCACTGCGGCCAGAACGTCGGGGTGGTGCACTGCCCCACCTGCGATGCGGAGCTCGACGTCGGGTGGCGATTTTGCATCAGTTGCGGGCAGAAGGTCGGCGGCCTCCGATGAGGCGCCACCGGATCGCGACCATCCCCGGCGACGGCATCGGGCCCGAGGTTGTAGAGGCGGCCCTCCAGGTCCTCGAAGCGGCTTCCGCCAGGTTCGGATTTCAGCTGGCCGTCGAGCGCCTGCCATACTCCGCAGAACACTTCCTGGCCACCGGTGAGACGCTCCCCGACCGGGCCTTCGAGCACCTGAAGAACGAGGCGGACGCGATACTGCTTGGCGCGGTCGGCGATCCCCGTGTGCCGGGCAATGAACACGCCCGTGACATCTTGTTGGGCCTGCGATTCAAACTTGATCTCTACATCAACCTGCGGCCGTGCGTGCTATGGCACCCGGACCTGACGCCACTGAAGCCGGGGCAATCGGCGAACCGGGGCGGCGAGGTGCCGGCGATCGACTTCGTGATCTTCCGGGAGAACACCGAGGGCCAGTACACCGGGCGCGGTCGGATCACCGAGACCGAGTACATCTCCGAGGAAGTGAACACCGCGAAGGGAGTGGAGCGGATCATCCGCGCCGCCTTCGAGTACGCGCGAGCCACCGGCCGCTCGCTCGTCACCATGAGCGACAAGTCGAACGCCATTGCGGCGCACCGCATTTGGCAGAGTACGTTCAAGACGGTCGCCGCCGAGTATCCGGGAATTGTGGCCGAGCACCGTTACGTGGACGCGCTGGCGATGGAGCTGGTGAGAGATCCCGGGCGCTTCCAGGTGATCGTCACCAACAACCTCTACGGCGACATCCTGTCGGACCTGGGCGCTGGACTGGTGGGCGGTCTGGGACTCGCAGCGAGCGCCAACCTGCATCCCGGCCAACGCCCGGCGCTGTTCGAGCCGGTCCACGGATCGGCGCCGCCGTTGGCAGGCAAGAACGTGGCCAACCCGTTCGCAGCGGTGCTGACCAGCGCGCTCATGCTTCGCGAACTGGGGGAGGCGGACGCCGCCGCCGCCCTGGAATCCGCGGTAAGGGACGCGCTCGCCTCAGGTATTCGCACTCCCGACCTCGGCGGCACCACCGGCACCGCCCAGGCCGCGCACTGGGTCGCCGCTCGAGTCAGAGGCCTCCACTGAGGGCAGGGAAGTCTTGTCCCTGCCCCCCGATCCCGACCCCCCTTCCTCTCGCCCCTAGCACCTCGTCCCCAGGCTCGCGATACTTCATGACTGGCCGCCGCCGGCGGCCGGATTTGCCACCAGAACTCGTTGGAGTGCTTGAACATATGAAGACGCAGGGCAAGGACACCGACGTCGTGTTCCTGAGCGGAGTAAGGACTGGATTCGGCGCCTTCGGGGGCACGCTGAAGGACCACACGGCCATTGACCTGGCCGCCGAGGCGTCAAAGGAAGCCATTGCGCGCTCCGGCCTCACTGCAGCCGACCTCGACCACGCCGTGTTCGGCAACGCGCTGCAGACCTCCGCCGATGCCATCTACTTCGCACGGCATGTCGCGCTCAAGGCCGGGCTGCCCGTCGAGACTCCCGCCCTCACGGTCAACCGTCTGTGCGGTTCCGGCTTCGAAGCCATCACCCAAGGGGCCCAGCAGATTCTGCTCGGTGAATCGCGCGCCGTACTGTGCGGCGGCGGCGAATCCATGAGCCAGGCTCCGCACGTGGTGCGAGGGGCCCGCTGGGGGCTGCGGCTTGGGCCGGCGGCTCCGCTGGAGGACCTCTTGTGGGAGTCGCTAAAAGACCCGATTTGTGGCTTCTCGATGGCCGAAACCGCCGAGAACCTCGCCGAGAAGTACCAGCTGTCGCGCGAGGAGGTAGACGAGTATGCGCTGCGCTCTCAGCAGGCCGCGAAGGCCGCCTGGGACGCGTGCGTGTTCGAGGACGAGGTGGTGGGCATCTCCATCAAGGACCGCAAGACCAGGCAGATGGTGTCGTGGCGGGCCGACGAGCACATGCGTCCCGATACCACGCTGGAGGGCTTGTCGAAGCTGCCTCCTTACTTCAAGAAGGACGGCGTGGTCACGGCGGGCAACGCCAGTGGAATCTGCGACGGAGCCGCGGCCGTAGTGGTCGCCAGCGAGGCTTACGCGAGGGAGAAGGGAGCCAAGCCGCTCGGGCGACTTGCGGGCTGGGCGGTGGCCGGGGTCGAGCCGAAGTACATGGGCATCGGGCCCGCGCCGGCGATTCGCAAGCTGCTAGAGCGCACTGGGATGAAGCTCGATGACATCGACCTGTTCGAGGTGAACGAGGCGTTCGCTCCGCAGTACGTCGCGGTCGAGAAGGAGCTGGGCCTGCCGCGCTCGAAGACCAACGTCCACGGCGGCGCCATCGCGATCGGCCACCCACTTGCCGCCTCGGGCACCCGGATCACGCTGCACCTGCTGCACGCGCTGCGCCGCGGCGGCGGTCGCTGGGGCGTCGGCAGCGCCTGCATCGGCGGCGGGCAGGGAATCGCGGTGTTGGTGGAAGCGTTCCCGAAGTAGCGAGGTCCCTAACGGCGTTACCCGACCAGGGAGTGGCGATGGAGCTGGGCGTCCTCGAGGTGCTGGGGTTGATCGCGGCCGTATACACGCTGTCGAGCCTCCGCATCATAAAGCAATACGAGCGCGGCGTATCGTTTTTCCTCGGGCGCTACTGGAACACAAAGGGCCCGGGAATCGCGTTTCTGCCGACCATGATCGCGCACATGCACCGCGTGTCGCTGCGCACTGTGGCCCTGGACATCCCGCCGCAGGACGTCATCACCCGCGACAATGTGTCCGTCAAGGTGAACGCGGTGCTCTACATGCGGGTGAAGGACCCCGCAGCGGCGATCATCCAGATTGAGAACTACCTCTATGCGACCAGTCAGCTGGCGCAGACCACGCTGCGCAGCGTCCTCGGCGAGCACGACCTGGACGACTTGCTGGCGCAGCGAGAGAAGATCAACGAAACGCTGAAAGGGATCATTGACCGGCGCACCGACGACTGGGGCATAGAGGTTTCGGCGGTCGAGGT
>DATMBH010000262.1:0-2154 GCA_035559335.1 Gemmatimonadales bacterium | reverse complement strand
CGCCCGCCGCGCCGCGGTGCTGTTCGACGTTTCGCAACCCTACAGCCGCGACCTGGCCGAACGGTTCCGGCGCGCTTTCACCGCGCGGGGCGGTCGCATCGTGGCATTCGAGACCTATACGGCCGATCGCGCCGCCGACTTCCGCCCGCAGCTGCGCCGGATCCGCTCGGCGCGACCTGAGGTGCTGCTGCTACCCAATTTCCCGGACGCCGTGAACCGCCAGCTCAGCCAGGCCGAGAGCATGGGCCTGAGGCTCGACGTACTCGGCAGCGACTCGTGGGACCCACCTTCGCTGCCGCCCCTCGGTCGCGGGCAGCGGGTCTTGGTCACCAGTCAGTGGGCGCCGGGATATCCCACGCCGGCCACCCGCCGATTCGTCGAGGCCTATCGCGCAATCCATGGCCGCGAACCACGCTCGGCTGCGGCAATGACCTACGACGCAGTGAGGATCCTGCTTGCCGCGATAACGCTGGCGCAGAGCCTGGAGCCTGCTCGGGTCCGCCAGGCGATCGCCGATATGCGCAACTATGAGGGCACCACGGGACGCATAACGTTCGCTGGCGGCAACGATCCCCAGCGCAGCGTGCCGGTCTCCACCGTCAGAGACGGCCGCCTCGAGATCGTTCGGGTCATCGATCCGCCATGACCGACAGGGAGCGCAGGAGGATAAGCGGCGCCGTGCGCGCCATACGCTCGGCGCGTTCCACCCTCCGCCACAGCTTGGTCGTGAGGCTGGCCGCGAGCTTCACGGCGCTTTCGGTCCTGGTCGTCCTGCTGACCGGAGTCGTGGTGCACTCGCGCACTCGGACCTTCCTTCAGCGGGCGCTGCTGGATCGGCTGGCCGCGATCGCGGAGGACAAACAAGGAGAGCTTAACCTCCTGGTCGAGCACCAGCGAGGCAACATCGCGTTCCTCTCTGGTCTGGCTGAGCTGCGCAGCGAGGCCGCGCGCCTTGCGGCACTTCCTCCAGGACCGGAAGCCGAGGCGCTCCGCTCGCACCTGACGGCGAAGCTCGACTCCGCCCGCAGCTTGTCGGGGGAACTCGAGGAGCTATTCCTCCTTGGCCTCGCCGGCGGGCGCGTGCTCGCATCCACTCAACGGGAGCATTTGGGCGAGTATCGGGTCCACGATCCGTACTACGAATCAGCGCGCCAGCGCCTAACTGTCACCAACGTTTACACTTCCCCGCAGCACGGGCGCCCTGCCCTCACGATTGCCAGTCCGGTCCTCGGTCCCGGCGGCCAGCCCGTGGCGCTGCTCGGCGGCCACGTCGACCTGACCAGAATCGACGAAATCCTGGCGCCGCCCGAGGGCGGATGGACCACCGCTGAGGCGTACCTCGTCACCACGCTCAACGACTTTGTCAGCTCCGCGCGGTTCGGCAGGCCCGAGGCGCGACGCGGCATTCACACCCACGCGGTGCGCGAGGCTCTGGCGGCCCGCAGCGGTGCGGCGCGCTACGTCGGTTATCGCGGCGAGGAAGTGCTCGGAGCGTGGCGCTGGATCCCCGCCCGGCAGCTGGCGCTGGTGGTCGAAATCACGGCCGCCGAGGCGTTCGCGCCGGCCCAGAAGATGCTCCTCACCGTGCTTGCCATTGGGCTGGTCGCCTCAATGGTGCTGGGCGTGGGTACCTGGTTGCTGGCTCGTCGCATAACGAAACCACTGGTCGCCGTGGCCGACACAGCGGTCAGGGTCGCCGAGGGAGACTTCGACGCCAGAGCTCCGGTCGTCACGCAAGACGAAGTGGGCATGCTGGCCCGCACGTTCAATGCGATGACCGAGCGCGTCCAGCGCCTGGTAGACGACCTCAGCGACCAGGTGGAGGAAACACGCCGGGCCATCCGCGCCTTGCAGGAGAACCAGCAGCTGCTGCACTCGGTAGTGGACAACTCGGCGAACCTCATTCTCGCGCTCGATGCTGGGGGCCGGTTCCTGCTAGTGAACCAGCACTTCTCCGGCCTGTTCGGTCGCTCGGAATCCGAAGTGAGGGGCGAGATGCCCGAGTCGGTGCTGCCACCCGAACCGGGCCGCACCGTCGGGATGCTGGCCAGACGTGTCATCGAGGATCGGCGCGTAGCCGAGCAGGACCTGGACGTACAGGTCGGGCACGTGGTGCTGCGCTACCGGCTGGTGGCCTTCCCGCTGCGCGAGGAA
>DATMBH010000261.1:0-3571 GCA_035559335.1 Gemmatimonadales bacterium | reverse complement strand
GCTACAGGCGCGAGGCGCTGATCGGCGTGTCGGCGCGCGCCCAGGCGCGGCGGAACCGCGTGTCGACGGCGGCGGCATCGGCGCTCCTCCCTTGGACGCGCAACGCCTCGCGCAGGCCGACCAGCGACCAGCCGTTTTCGGGGTAGCGTCTCAAATCCTCGAGGTACACGGCCTCGGCCTCGCGGGCCCGTCCGGCCGTCAAGAGAACTGCTCCGAGCGAGTGCCTGACGGGGTAGTACCACGGGGGCGGTTCGTCGTAAGTCAGCTGGTCCTCGATCGTTATGGCCTGTTGGAGGTGCCGGATCGCTTCGTCGTTCCGCGCGGCGCGCGCCGCGAGCTCGCCCTCTAGCGCGTGCATGGCGATGTGAAGTAGGGACCGGCCCGAATTCAACCCGATAGTGGCCTCCGCCGGATAGTCGTCGGCGATCACCACGAGCGAGTCGGCGGCGATGCGCGCCGAGTCGTAGTGTCCGGTCGCAGCGTAGGCGAGCGCCCGGGCGTAGTACCAGACGCCGGTGGTGAAGAGCAGCTCAGCGGGCGGGGCCGGTTCGCGGAGGATCTCGCTCCAACGCCCGAACCGCGCCATGACGTACAAAGGAACCGGAACGTACAGTTCCAGCGGCGGCACGGCGCGCACGTTCTCCAGCGGCGCCAGCCTGGCTGTTTCCCGCGCTGCCGCCAGGGCCGCCTGGTAGCGGCCCTCCATCATCGCGGCCGCCGCCCTGAAGTGATGGTTGTGCGGCGTGTAGAACATCGGGTACACGCCGCCTGGGCGCTGGCCCTCGATGTACGAACTGTCCGCGTGTGAGGCGTGCTCATTGGCCGCCACCGCGTCTGCATAACGGCCAACGCGGAAGTAGATGTGGGCCGGCATGTGCACCAGGTGCCCCGCACCCGGCATCAGCGATGCGAGACGCTCGGCGCACGGCACCGCGCGCTCCGGCTGCACCTTCTCCACCGCGTGGATGTACAGGTGACAGGCGCCGGGATGGGTGGAGTCCCTGGCGATGACGCGCTCCAGCGCGGCCACCAGCACCCCGGTTCCCGGGAAGGGTCGCCCGTCAGGCATCCAGTAGTTCCACGGGCGCAGGTTCATCATGGCGTCGGCGAACAGGACGCCGGCGTCGTTGTCGTCCGGCCAGCGCTCGAGCACCAGACGCATCGCTTCGGCCCAGGCCGAGTCGCGGGCCGGGCGATTGGCCAGCGGTGTCTCTCCGTAGCGACGCGCCAGCGCGTCAATCAGGGCCCGCTCCAACTCGGAGGCATTGGCGCGCAGCTGGATGGCGCGTTGTATGGCGGCGAAGGCCTCCTGCTCGCCGGCGGAATCCATGGGAATGTTGATGTTCGGCCCGTACGCGAGGGCAATTCCCCAGAAGCACATCGCACACTCGGGGTCGAGCCGCGCAGCCTCGCGGAACGCGCGGATCGCTTCGGCATGATTGAAGGCCCAGGTAAGCCGCATTCCCTGGTCGAAGTACGCCTGGGCCCGCTCGCTGCTTGTGGTGATGGCGCGATGGTAGCTGCCGAGGTTGTCGTACAGCGGCACCGAACCGCGCTCGCACGCGGTTAGCGCCGCGAGGCACAACAGCAACGAGATAGACTTCATCTGCTCCTCCAGCTGAGCGCTTGGTGGCACTGGTATCCGAATGAAGGTCGCCAATGACCGGTGCCGGCGCGAGTGGCGGTCTTGACTCCGATCCGCTCTGGACTTAGCATGCGCCTTCGCTCCGCACCATGGAAAGGCGCCGAATCATGCCGACACGGATCATCACGATGCGAATGCGAATGCGCCGCCCGCAGCGCCGGGACGGTGCCTGCGTTCGCGTCGGGGAGGGCCGCGCGGCCTAGCGCGACCTGTTCAGGCCTCCCTGCGTGCAGCGCCACCGTCCGGACAGGGCAGGTGGCGTTCCTGTTTTCCGGCTCCAATTCTCGCGCAGGGGGAAACCGGCATGTCCGGCTTCGATGTCTCTCGTTCGCATCTGTGCGCACGCGCCATTCATGGCGGACTGTGGCCTGACCCGGCCACGGGCGCGATCCTGACGCCCATCTACCAGACCACGACCTTCCGGCATGAGGCCGTAGGGGTTCACAAGGGCTACACCTACACTCGCTCCGCCAACCCGACCGTGGCGGCGCTGGAGCGCAACCTCGGGGCCCTCGAAGAGGCGCTGCCGGCAGCTTCGTTCGCAACAGGAATGGCCGCGCTCGCGGCGCTGTTCCTGGCCACGCTCGAGCACGGCGATCGGGTCGTGGTATCGGACGTCATCTACGGCGGCACGGTGCGGCTCCTGAGGCGCGTGCTGGGCGCCTTCGGTGTGGTCACCGAGGCGGTCAACACCGCCGACGCGGACGAGCTGCGCGAGGCGCTGCGCGCGCGGACCCGGCTGGTGGTCATCGAATCACCGGCCAACCCCACTCTCAAGCTCACTGACCTGGCGCTGGCCGCCTCGCTCGCTCATGAAGCCGGCGCGGTGGTGGCGGTGGACAACACGGTGCTGACGCCCGTGCTGCAGTCGCCGCTGGACCTGGGCGCCGACGTGGTGGTCCACTCCACCACCAAGTACATCGAGGGCCACAATGCTACCGTCGGCGGGGCCCTCCTCACCCGCGACGAGAAGCTGCTCGAGCGGATCCGATTCGTGCAGAACGCCGTGGGATTCCCGCAGGCCCCGTTCGAGGCCTGGCTGACACTGCGCGGTATCAAGACGCTGCCGCTGCGGATGGCGCGTCACTCGGCGACGGCGCTGATGGTGGCGCAGTGGTTGGAGCGGCAGCCGGGCGTGCGTCGCGTGGCGTATCCGTTCCTGGATTCGTTCCCGCAGCGTGACCTGGCGCTCCGGCAGCAGCGCGCCGGAGGCGGGCTGGTGACCTTCGAGCTGGATGGCGGTGAAGCGACCGGGATCCGGTTGCTCAATTCCGTCCGGCTGTGTGCTCTCGCGGAAAACCTGGGGGCGGTTGAGACCTTGGTAACGCACCCGGTGACGATGACCCATGCCTCGCTCACGCCCGAGGAGCGCGAGGCGGCCGGGATCGGTGGCGGCCTGGTGCGGCTGTCGGTTGGGCTCGAGGAGCCGGAAGCGATAATCGAGGACCTGGACCAGGCGCTGCGCGCGGCGGTGCGCGCATGAAGCCGGTACTGGTCCTGAAGTTCGGCGGTTCGGTGCTGCGCGGGCCGGACGACTACCCGCGCGCCGTGCACGAGATCTACCGGCACTTCCGTCGCGGTCGCGGCGTGGTAGCCGTGGTGTCGGCCAGCTGCGGCACCACTGACAGGCTGGTGTCCGAGGCCGGCGAGGCCGGAGCCGACTCGCCAGCTGCCGCGTCACTGCTGGCGACCGGCGAGCGGGCTTCCGCAGCGCGGCTCGCCCTGGCGCTCGAGCGCTCGGGTATACCTAACGTAGTGCTCGATCCGCAAGCCATCGGTTTCGTGGTCCGGGGTCCCGCACACCGCGCGGTGCCGGAGGGTATCACCATCTCGCGCCTCGCGGCGGCGCTCGAGGCGGGCTTCGTAGTGGTACTGCCGGGGTTCTTCGGCGAGCGGCCTGACGGAACGATCGGCTTGCTGGGAAGA
>DATMBH010000260.1:0-5684 GCA_035559335.1 Gemmatimonadales bacterium | reverse complement strand
CCGCCGCTCCGGGTTCTGGAACCGATGACGATGGAAGGGCGGCGCTTCGCCAGGTTCGGAGCGGACTCGGTGGCCGCGGGCACCGAGATCACCATCCGCCTGGCGGCGAGCGGCTCGCAGGCGCGGCCACTGATCGCGGTTGTGGCGGCGCTGCTGCTGCTCACCGGCGCGGCGCTGGTGGCCTTCGGCCGGCGCGGCGGCGCCGCTGGGGCGGCCAGGGCGCGGCACGATGCCTCCGGCGAGCGCCGCGACACGTTGCTGGCGCAGATCGTGGCGCTCGACGAGCGGTTCGCGGGTCGTGAGGCGGAGACGCCGCCGGAGCAGTGGGATGCCTATCAGCGCCGGCGCGCGGAGCTGAAGGCAAAGCTGTCGGAGCTGGTCAGCCCCGAGTAGCGCGGCCTCCGGGGGTTGCGCCTCCGCGCCATCAGCTGGTTATCTTCCGGTTACAATCGAATGCGGACGGGGACATCGGAAGCCGGTGTGAATCCGGCACGGCCCCGCCACTGTAACGGGCACGAGGGCACTGGGCCCTCGACCGCCGCTCACACGCCACTGGCCGCGCAGGCCGGGAAGGCGAGCGAAGCGGGCCCGGAGTCAGGAGACCTCACCGTCCGCGCCAGTACGCTCAAAGCCTCGCGGGAGGGCTTGTGGCGCGCCAGCGCGCTCTCATTTCCATTCTCGCCGGTGTCGTAATCGCGACGGGTTGTCGCGCCGACCGGCAGGTTACGGCTTCCATATTGGACGACTGGGGCCGCCCGGTGGTGCTGGCCGCGCCGGCGCGCCGCATCGTATCGCTCGCCCCCGCGACCACCGAACTGGTCTTCGCACTCGGTCTGGGCGGGCGGCTGGTAGGCCGCACCACCTGGTGCGCTTACCCTGCCGAAGCGCGTGCAGTGGCCGACGTCGGCAACGGCATCGGGCCTAACGTCGAGGCCGTGGCCGCCCAACGCCCTGACCTGGTGCTGCTCTACGCCTCTGAGGCCAATCGCGCCGCCCTGGAGCGCTTCGAGGCCCTGGGCATGAGCGTGGCGGTGATCAGGCTCGACCTGGCCGCTGACCTGCGACGCGCCGCGCGCCTGATCGGTCGCCTCGCCGGCGACTCCGCTGCCGCGGAAGTGCTGATAGCCTCCTTCGACTCCGCGCTGTCTGCTGCCTCCCAGGCCGCCGTGCCGGCCCACCGCCTTACGGCCCGCATCTACGTAGACATCGAAGGCAACCCACCCCTCACTCTTGGTTCGGGCAGCTACGTCACCGAGATCATCCGCGCCGCCGGCGCCGAGAACGTGTTCGCGGACCTGCCGCAGCCATCGGCAGTGGTAAGCCTCGAGGCCATCGTGGCGCGGGAGCCCGACTTCGTGCTGGCCATATCGTCCGACACACTGCGCCGTCGCGCCTCGATTGCCGGCCGGCCGGGCTGGCGCTCGCTGCGCGCGGTGCGCGAGGGCAGGATCGTGGTGGTGCCGGGCGATCTCTACGGTCAGCCCTCGCCCCGGATGCCACTCGCGGTGCGGGACCTGCGCGAGAGGATTGCGGCACTCTGGACTGGGGGCAGCGGGGCGCCGAGGCGTCGGGGCGCCGCGGCGCAGAGGGGCTGATGGGCTCCCCGGTGCCCCAGTGGCGCGGCGTCATGGTGCCTTTGCTTCTGTTCTGGTTGCTCTCCGTCGCGATCGGACTGACCGTGGGCGGCGCGGGCCTCGCCCCCTTCGATGTGGCGCGAGCCCTGACCGGCGAAGGAGAGCCGACCGCGCGAGCGATAGTCCTCGAACTGCGCCTGCCCCGCATAGCGCTCGGTCTGCTGGTCGGCGGCATCCTGGCGGTGACCGGCGCCGCGCTCCAGGCGCTGGTCCGCAATCCGCTGGCGGATCCCTACCTGCTCGGCCTGTCGGGGGGCGCGAGCCTCGGGGCGGTGCTCGCCATTCAAATGGGCGTGGCCAGCCCGTGGGGCATGCCCGCTGCGGCCTTCGCAGGGGCGCTGGGAGCGATCGCGGTCGTGTACCGGCTGGCCCGCGTGGCGGGCAGCGCGCTCGACTCGCGCATCCTGCTGCTGGCCGGCGTGGTGGTCGGGGCATTCGCCGGCGCGCTCACCAGCGGCGTACTCGCCGTCTCCGAGTCGGCCGCGGTACGATCCGCGATGCTATGGCTGTTAGGCGGTCTGGGTGGGGTCGGCTGGACCGGAGTCTTGGCGCTCGCGGCATGGTCGGCGCCGGCTCTGTTCGTGCTGGCCTTGGAGGCGCGGAACCTCGACCTGTTGTCCCTGGGTGAGGAGCCGGCGCAGCACCTCGGAGCCGACGTGGCCCGCACCAAGCGGCGGGTGTATGTGGCAGCCTCGCTGCTCACCGCCGCGGCGGTAGCGGCGGCCGGGATCATCGGTTTCGTGGGTCTGGCGGTACCGCACCTGCTGCGGCTGCTGCGAGGTCACGGCCACCGCGGTCTGCTGCCCGCGGCCTTCGCGCTGGGCGGCGCGTTCCTGGTGCTGGCCGACGCGCTGGCGCGCTCGCTGTTCGCGCCGCTCGAACTGCCGGTGGGCGTGGTCACGGCCGTAGTCGGCGTCCCGGTGTTCGCCGTATTGCTGAGGCGCAGCGTGATCGGAGTGAAGCGGTGAGCGGCGCGGCGCTCCAACTCGAACGCGCTTCGGTGCGGCTCTCGCCGGCGCTGCCAAGGCAGCTAGACGATGTCTCGCTTTCCGTTGCCGAAGGCGAGTGCTTGGCTCTGGTCGGTCCCAACGGGGCGGGGAAGACCACCGCGCTGCGCGCGCTGCTCGGCCTGGTCGCGCTTGAATCCGGCAGGGCTTCGGTGTTCGGCCGCGAGATCGGGAGCTGGGACCGCTCCGAGCTGGCGCGATCGGTCGGAGTGGTGTCGCAGCGCGAGGAACCGGTGTTCCCGCTCCTGGTCGCAGAGGCGATCGCGATGGGCCGCTACCCCTACCTGGGCACTTGGTCGCAGCCGTCCGCGGCCGACCGCGACGCGGTGCAGCGGGCCATGGCGCGGGCCGACGTGGTCTCGCTCGAGCATCGCTGGGTCGAGACGCTGTCCGGCGGCGAGTGGCAGCGGGTGCGGCTGGCCCGCGCTCTGGCGCAGGAGCCGAGGGCCCTGGTGCTGGACGAACCCACAGCCTCGCTGGACCTGCGCCACGAGATGGAACTGTTCGAGCTGGTCATTGACCTGGTGCGCCGCGAGAACCTGGCCGCGCTGGTTGTCTCACATCACCTCAACGTAGCGGCCCGGTTCGCGGACCGGCTGGTGCTGATGTCCGCCGGGCGGGTCGTGTCCGCGGGCGCGCCATCGCAGGTGCTGACCGCGGAAACACTCAGCAGCGTGTTCGGCTGGCCGGTGTCCGTGAGCTGGCTGTCTGACGGCACACCTCAGCTGTATCCGGAACGAAAGCCACTAAAACCACTGTCGAATCAGGAGTAACTGTCATGCGTCTGGTACCTCTGGTCTCTGTCGTGCTGCTCGCGATGGCGAGCCGCTCCCTCGAGGCACAAATCGCCCGTGACACCGGCCGATTGCGCGAGCTGGTGGTAACAGCGACACGGATCGAGCAGCCTCGCGAGCAGGTGGCGAGCGCGGTCACCGTGCTGTGGGCCGATGCGCTGCGAGAGCGTGGTGTGAGCACCGTGGCTGACGCCCTGCGTGGCGTGCCGAGCTTGAACGTGGTGCAGACGGCGTCGTTGGGGGGGTTGACGGCGCTGTTCGTGCGCGGCGCCGAAAGCGACCATGTGCGGGTGCTGGTGGACGGCGTGCCGCTCAACCAGCCGGGTGGGGCGGTGGACCTTGCGAATCTGACGCTGGACAACGTCGAGCGCATCGAGATCGTCCGCGGACCGGCCAGCGTACTGTACGGCTCCGACGCCGTGGGAGGTGTGGTGCAGATCATCACCCGTCGCGGAGCCGGCGTGCGAGGTTCATTGCCACGGTTTGAGGTCGGCATGCGGGCCGGCGCTTTCCGGTCGGTGCCTGACAGTGCGGCCTCCGCCGAAACGCGTGGAGTGACTACGGTGGATGGATCGCTCACGGGTGCATCAGGGCCCGTCTCCTACAGCGCGGCAGTCTCGCGGACTGTCGCTGGCGGTCTGTACGCCTACAACTCCCGCTACCGCAACACGACATCCAGCGGGCAGGTAGCACTGGTGCAGGGCGGGGCCGACGGCCGCCTCACGTGGCGCAGGACGGTGGCGAACTACCACTACCCCACCGACGGCGCCGGGCAGCTGGTGGACCGCAATCAGTTCACCGTGGGAGACGGCAGCGTGCTCGGCTTTGATGCAGGCTACGAGCTGTCGCGGCGCCTCGAAGCGCGGCTGCTGCTGGGCTGGCGCGATCAGAACGACAGCATCGAGAACCCCGAGGACAACGCGGGCGAGGGGTGGTGGCGCTTCATCACCGAATCGGAGCGGCGCTCCGCGGATTTGCGGCTGAACTGGAGGGCAGGCGGCAGCGCGGTGGTGACGCTGGGCGGCGTGGTCGAGGGGCAGAAGGGCAGAACCAGGTTCGAATCCGACGGGCCATTCGGACCCTTCGCAAGTGCCACCTCGTTCCGGCGCACCAACCGGGCAGGTTATGCGCAGCTGGTCGCGACCCGTGGCCGGGCATCAGCACAGCTGGGCGCGCGGCTGGAGGACAACCAGGCCTTTGGCACGTTCGCCACGTACCGTATCGGCGGCACCTGGCGCCTGACGGACGTGGTGCGATTGAGGCTCTCGCACGGCATCGCCTTCAAGGAACCGCAGCTGGCGGAGAACTACTCGACAGGCTTCACTCGCGGCAATCCCGATCTGAGGCCGGAGCGCTCCCGCAGCGTCGATGCGGGAGTTGAGCTGCGCTCGCGCAGCGGCCGGGCCAGTGTGGAGGCCGGCGTGTTCCATCAGCGGTTCCGTGACCTCATCGCCTATGATCCCGCGGCCGCGGATCCCGCGCCCAACTATGTGAATGTAGTCGGCGCCTGGGCGCGCGGCGCCGAGCTGCGCGGCGACGTGGAACTGAGGCCCGGCCTGATGCTTTCGGGCAACGCCACCTTGCTTCAGACGCGCGTGACCGCCGGGGCGCCGGATGCCAGCGACTCCACGTTCGTGGCCGGCAGGCCGCTGATTCGCCGTCCCGGCACGGCGTTCAGCCTGATGCTGGAGCGGCGGTTCTCGCTCGGCACGCTGTCGGCCACCGTTAGGCACACCGGCCGCCGCGACGACTTGGACTTCTCGGCGAGCGGTGCACCCACGTTCAGCCCCGCGCGCCGCACGCAGCTGCCGGCCTACACGCTGCTCGATGTTGCGGGCAGTCTGGAAGCCGGAAGGGCGGAACTGCTGGTGCGAATCGAGAACCTGACCGACAGGAGCTACAATGAAGTCACCGGGTTCCCCGCCCGGCGCCGGACAGTCGTTTTGGGAGTCAGCGTGAAGTAGCCCGCAGCGGCGAGGGTGGGCCCCCCGCCGATGTCTGAGCCGGCACTTCAGCCGGCTCAGACATCGGGTGCTGCTGCCGCAGGACCCGGTAGTGCCCCAGCTAGGGACACTACCCAACTCGCCGGCGCGCGGATCAAGCTCCACTGTAGTGGTTCAGGCGTAATAGGACTTTTCGGGGGCTTGAGCAAGTTACACCTTCTCGTGGGAACGGACGACCACGAGGGGGTGCTGGATGGGACGCAGGCAGGCGCGGCGGTTCACGGTTGAGGAGAAGCTACGGATCCT
>DATMBH010000259.1:0-4284 GCA_035559335.1 Gemmatimonadales bacterium | reverse complement strand
TTCGTTCACCGCCGTGCCCGGCTACGGTGGCGTGGCGATGGGCGTAAGCGCGCTGGCCGCCGCCTGGGTCTCCTCGTTGCAGCCGAGCCACCGGGCCTGGCTGACGGTGTGGCTGATCGAGGCAGTGATCGGCACCGTCATTGCTGCAGTGACCATGTGGAACAAGGCACGCGGCACCGACACTCCGATGCTATCGGGTCCTGGCCGCAAGTTCGGGCTGGCGTTCACTCCCCCGATTCTGGTGGGGGTATTTCTCACGGTGGCCCTGTCCGGCACCGCGCTGCGCACGCTGCTGCCGGGGGTGTGGCTGCTGTGCTACGGCGCCGCGGTAGTGACCGGGGGAGCGCTCTCGGTCTCGATCGTGCCGGTGATGGGCGGCGCATTTATGGCGACCGGGGCCGTGGCGCTGGTCGCACCCACCTCGTGGCACAACTGGCTGCTGGCGTTCGGGTTCGGGGTGCTTCACATCGTCTTCGGAACGGTCATCGCGCGGAGGCACGGTGGCTAGGAGCGGCGCGGTGCCCAGCAATCGTCCCCCCGCGCCACACGAGGGCCGCGGATTGAAAGCCGAGAAGGGAAAGGCCACGGCCCAGGCTTCGCTCGCGCTGGACCGGCTGATCCACGAGCGGGTGCGCCTTGGCATTCTCAGCGCGCTGGCGGTCAACGAGGCGTTGAGCTTCAACGACCTGAAGCGGCTGATGAGGACCACCGACGGCAATCTGAGCGTGCACGCCCGCAAGCTCGAGGAGGCGGAGTACATCGCCTGCACCAAGAGCTTCGATGGCCGGCTGCCGAAGACCGAGTACCGGCTGACGGCGGCAGGCAGGAAGGCGCTGGAGCGATACCTCGATCATATGGAATCGCTTATCAGGGCGACCAGAGAACGTGAGGGATGAGAGGTTAGAGGCGCTGGGTAGAGGCGGAGGTCTAGGGGTAACGAGTTAGGAGTCTGCGGGAAGCGAGGGCGCGGGGCGCCCCAATTTTTCGAGTGGGGACTTTGTGAAACAAAGTGGTTTGCACGTGGCCATCATCATGGATGGCAATGGACGGTGGGCGACACAGCGGGGCCGGCCGCGCGCGGTGGGGCATCGGGCTGGGGCCGACTCGGTGCGCCGGGTGGTGGAGGCGGCGCCGGGGCTCGGGATCACGACGCTGACGTTGTACGCGTTCTCCTCCGACAACTGGGCGCGTCCGCCGCTCGAAGTGCAGGCGCTGTTCCAGTTGTTCCGCCGCTACCTGAAGCGCGAGCCGGCCGAGCTGGCGCAATCGGGCGTCAGGCTGAGCATCATCGGGCGGCGTGACCGGCTGCCTGACGACGTGAGGCGGCTGATCGCGCTTGCGGAGCGGCGCACGGCGGCCGGGAGCCGGCTGCACCTGCGGGTGGCGATCGACTACTCGGCGCGGGACGCCATTGTGGCCGCCGCCGCGCGGGCGCGGCGCGAGCGCGGCACCGCGCCGACGCGGGAGGTGTTTGCGCGCTGGTTGGGCGAGGCGATGAACTGCACCGAGCCGGCGCCCGACGTGGATCTGCTGATTCGGACCGGTGGCGAGCAGAGGCTCAGCGACTTCCTGCTGTGGGAGTGCGCCTACGCGGAGCTGGTTTTCACGCGGACGATGTGGCCCGATTTCTCGGCCGCCGAACTGGCTGAGGCGGTCGGGGAATTCCAGGGGAGGGAGCGGAGGTTCGGGAGGGTGGCCGGGTAGAGGCCGGGTGTCGGGAGCCGGGAGTCTGGGATCAGGGGGTTCGTGCGCACGGCCAGCCGCGGCGAGCGCCGCTGCCTCGGTATTCCCCGAGCCCCGAGCCCTACCTCAGCATTCCGACCACCGAATCCAGGCTGCCATCGTTAGGAGCCGGCCTCAGCCCGAGCACCCGGCAGACCAGCTCGTACACGTGGATGTTGGTGAACGGCTCCACCACCACGCCGCGGCGGAAGGCGGGGCCGCTGGCGATGAACAGGGCGCCCATCGCCGGACTGGCCGGGTCGTAGCCGTGCTCGCCGCCGAACCGCGCGCGATGCAGCCAGCGCCGCGTGGTGAACAGCCAGCCCTCGTCAGGTATTCCCACCACCGCCGCGACGCGGGCATTACCGCGATAGCGCCAGTGGGTTGGAGTCGAGTCGCGGTGAAACAGCCGCAGGTGCGGCGCCCGTCGCAGCGCGCGCAGCACGCTGTCGGCGCTGATGCCGCGCGGCTCCAGCTGGATGAGCGGTCCAAGATCGAACTGGGTGACGAGCGCGGTGTCGAGGTAGTCGTCAAGTACCACCACCGAATCCGGTGACGTCGCGATCATGCCATGATCGCTCACGACAATCAGGTTCACAGTCTGCTCGAGACCCAGCCTCCTGATGCCGCCCACCAGCCGCCCGATCATCGAATCCACGTGGAGCACGGCCGCGGCCGCGGCGGGGGACCATGGACCATCGTCGTGCGCGCGGCTATCCACCTCGCTGAAGTACAGAGTGATCAGATCCGGGCGCTGGCCGGCCGGGAGCGCCAGCCACGCCAGCACCGAGTCCACGCGATCCGCGTTAGGCACCGTGCCATCGTAGCGCTTCCAGATCGAGGGCAGCGCGCCGCCTATCGCAACGTCGCTGCCGGGCCAGAAGTATGACGCGGCCCTTCTGCCCTGGCGCTCGGCCGTGACCCACAGCGGCTCGCCGCCCCACAGCTCCCCGCGCAGGACCGCCGCCGTGTCGGAGATGCGGAACCGCACCCCGGTGGTCGGATCGACGAAGTTGTTGCTCACTATCCCGTGGCGGGCAGGATACAGTCCGGTCGCGATGGTGTAATGATTCGGGAAGGTCTTGACCGGGAACACGGGGCGCAGCGAGCGCGCCCTGACGCCGCTGCGTGCCAGCGCCTCGAGATTGGGCGCGCGCAGGCGGCCGAAGTATTCAGCGCCGAACCCGTCGATCGAGACCAGAATCACGAGGGGTCGGGCTTCGGGGGTCGGGCTTCGGGAGCCGCAGCCGGACATGGCCGCTGCCGCCAGCGTCGCGAGGAGCAGCGACGCGGCACGGCTTGAGGAGATCATCGGTTCAGGTCTCGAGTGATTCGCGAACGATGCGCGCCTGCTCGGCGGCATGCGCCGCCGGGTAGCCCTCGGCGGGACTGGCCCGCTCCGGACGCGAGATGGAGCGCACTTGCACGCCGGGGGGCGCCGCCTCGCGCAGGTCGGGGAGCAGGAACTTCCGCGCGCCCATGTTCCACGGCTCTTCTTGAGTCCAGACGATTTCCTTCAGGTTGGGATAGCGTCCGATCAACTCCCACACCTCGAGTTTCGGGAACGGGTAGAGCAGTTCGATTCGGCCGATCGCGACGTTCTGCGATGCGGCGCGCTGCGGCGAGCCGACGAGGTCGTAGTACACCTTGCCGCTGCACAGCACCAGGCGCGTGACGGCGTTGCGGCGCGGGGCGGCGTCCGGGTCGTCGAGCACCGGATGGAAGGAGCCGCTGGCCAGCTCATCCAGCCGGCTGGTGGCCGCGGGCAGCCGCAGCAGTGACTTGGGCGTGAAGATTATGAGCGGCCGCTCCTCCTGGTGCAGCGCCTGGCGCCGCAGCAGGTGGAAGTACTGGGCAGGCGTAGTGCAGTTCGCCACCCTGATGTTCGCTTCCGCGCCTAACGCGCAGTAGCGCTCGATCCTAGCGCTCGAGTGCTCGGGCCCCTGCCCCTCGTATCCGTGGGGCAGCAGCATCGTCAGCCGCGACGTGATCCCCCACTTGGCAAGCCCCGAGATGATGAACTGGTCCACGATGATCTCGGCGCCGTTGGCGAAGTCGCCGAACTGCGCCTCCCAGATGACGAGCGCCTCGGGGGCCGCCGCGGCGTAGCCGTACTCGAAGCCCAGGCAGGCGTATTCCGACAGCGGGCTGTTGTGCAGTTCGAACGCGGCGGTTGCGCCCGGCAGGTTCTGCAGCGGAGTGTATCTGCGGCCGCTCACCGCATCGTGGAGCACGAGGTGGCGCTGGCTGAAGGTGCCGCGCTCGGTGTCCTGCCCCGTGAGCCGCACTGGCACGCCGTCCACCAACAGCGAAGCGATGGCCAGCGCCTCGGCGTGCGCCCACTCGATGCCGCCCTGCGGCCCCAGCACCTCGCGGCGTCGCTCGAGCTGCTTCTTCAGCTTGGGGTGGACGGTGAACGCCTGCGGCACGGCGAGCATCGCCTCGGTGAGTTCGATGAGCCGCTCCCGCGCCACTGCGGTGCTGGGCTCGGGCCGCGAAATCCTCGAGATGCGCTGCGGCTCGGGCTCTTCATCGATCGAGGCCAGCCGCGCGCGGACCGCC
>DATMBH010000258.1:0-10463 GCA_035559335.1 Gemmatimonadales bacterium | reverse complement strand
CCGCCTGTCTGCGGCTGCCGCTGCCCGGATCATCCAGGCGGTAATGCGCGCCAAGGCTGCGCGGCCTGGCCAGAGCCGCTTCGGCCACGAGGCGACCCACCAGCACGAGGTTCCGCGCCTCGATGGCCGATTCCGGAAGCTCCGCCTCGAGCAGCGCCAGCTGCTCCAGCGCGAATTGCAGCCCGTCGCCGGACCGCTCCAGCCCGACATACTCCCACATCAGTGCCCTGGCTTCGGCGACGACCGAATCAACCGGGCGCGCGCGCTTCGCACTGGGTGTGGCAACCGGGCGGCTCGGAGCGCCGGGGCCGCCTGCCACTGCGGGCCACTCGCGCGGTTCTCCCGCCGCGATGGCGCGAGCGGTGCGGTCGGCGAACACCACGCTCTCGAGCAACGAGTTCGATGCCAGGCGGTTGGCGCCGTGGACCCTCGTGCAGGCGGCCTCGCCGCAAGCGTACAGACCCGGCAGCGACGTCCTCCCATCGAGGTCAACCGCGATTCCACCCATGTAGTAGTGGGCGGCCGGGGTCACCGGCAGCAGGTCACGTCGCGGATCGAAGCCGCGCTGCCTGCACATCGCGAACACGGAGGGGAACCGTTCGGGGAACGCGGCGCCCGGAGACGTGCGCGCGTCCAGATACACTCGCTGGCCGGCACGCAGCCGTCTCCAGATGGCGCGCGAGACCACGTCGCGTGGCGCGAGTTCAGCCAGCGCGTGCTCGGTGGGCATGAAGCGCCGGCCGTCGCTGTCCACCAGCACCGCACCCTCCCCGCGGATGGCCTCCGACAACAGCGCCAGCGGATCTGAGCCGTCGTCCAGAGCCGTCGGGTGGAACTGCACGAACTCCATGTCGAGGATCGCCGCGCCGGCTCGCGCCGCCATAGCGATGCCGTCACCCGTGGACTCGGGCGGATTGGTGGTGCGCAGATAAGCTCTTCCCGCTCCGCCGGTGGCAACCACGACGGCGCCGGCTTCGTAGCAGACCTCACGGCCGTCCGAACGGACCGCAATCACACCGGCGCAGCGGCCGTTCCGGATCGTCAACTCGCGCGCCAGTTCGCGTTCCCGGACTGCAACCCTGCCTGCGCTGATCGCCGGTTCCAGTGCCGCGGCCAGCGCCCGCAGTATCTCGGCGCCCGTGGCATCGCCGTGCGCGTGAACGATTCGCGGCCGCCCATGCGCCCCTTCACGACCCAGCGCCAGGCCATGACGGTCGCGGTCGAAGCGCGCGCCTAACCGAGCCAGCTCCAGTACCTGGGAGGGCCCCTCCCGCACCAGAACGCCCACGGCCGTGGGGTCGCAATGCCCTGCCCCTGCCTCCATGGTGTCACGCGAGTGCAGTTCGGGGGAGTCATCGGCGCCGAGGGCGGCGGCGATTCCGCCCTGGGCAATCGGTGTCGAGCCGCCGGTGGTTAGGCTGGTCTTGGTGAGCAGCAGGACTCGGCAGTGATCGGCCAGCGTCAGGGCGGCCCGTTGACCGGCTGCCCCGCTGCCGATCACTATCGCGTCGTACCGCTCTACTCCGCTCATGCGGCCAGCATGGCCTCGACCGCGCGCCTGGCCCGTGCCGCGACATCGCGAGCCACTTCGACGCGATACCGCAAGTACCGCAGCGAGTCGCGCACACCCTCGAGCGTGATGCGCTTCATGTGAGGGCAAATGGTGCAGGCCTTCACGAACTCAACTTCCGGGTGCGCCGCCTGGACGTTGTCGCTCATCGAACACTCGGTCACCATCATGACGCGCCGCGCCCGGGAACGGTCCACATCGTCTATCATCTGGCGCGTCGAACCCACGAAGTCGGCTTCCAGACACACGGCCGGCGCGCACTCTGGGTGCGCCAGCACGCGCACTCCTGGGAACTGCTTGCGATAGGCCCGGATCATCTCCGGCGTGAACTGCTCGTGTACGATACACTTGCCGTGCCACGCGATGACGTCCACGCCCGTTTCCTGCGCCACGTTCCTGGCCAGATACTCGTCCGGCAGGAAGATCACCCGGGACACGCCAAGAGAGCGAACGATGCGCGCTGCGTTGCCTGAGGTGCAGCAGATGTCGCTCTCGGCCTTCACTTCCGCCGAGCTGTTCACGTAGGTCACCACTGGCACGCCTGGGTACGCTTCGCGCAGCAGTCGCACGTCCGCGCCTGTGATGGACTCGGCGAGTGAGCAACCTGCTTGGAGATCGGGGATCAGGACCGTGCGGTTGGGATTGAGGATCGCGGCGGTCTCGGCCATGAAGTGCACGCCGCAGAAGACGATGAACTCGCTGTCTACCGTGGCCGCCAGCCGGCTCAGCTCCAGCGAGTCGCCAGTGAAATCGGCCACTCCGTAGGTGATGGTGGGCACCTGGTAGTTGTGCGCGAGCACGACGGCGCCCCGCTCCCGCTTCAGCCGCTGAATCTCCGCGACCAGCGGTTCGGCCAGGGCGATCTCTAGGTCGGGCACCCGACCCCGAAGCCGCTCTAGGCCGCTACCCTGACTTGAATCGGCAGCCGCCGTAACCGTCACAACCTGTAAAGCTAGCGGGGGCTGCGCCGCCGGTGGGAGGGGGCGTGAACCACGGCAATCAGCGCCCCTTGCAGAGTTATCCGCCGGCCACCGGCGGAATGATCGCCAACTCGTCGCCCTCCTGAAGCGGTGAATCCCGATGCACATACTTGAGGTTCACGGCGACAGCCGGCGAGGGCGGAACCCTCTCGGCGCCCGGCTGCCTGCGGACCTCTGCCAGCGCATCTCCAACACTCGATCCGGCCGGCAGCTCTAGGCTGATACGGTCGGTCCCCAACGCCTCGGCGTAGGAAGCGAACAGCAGAACGGTGATTCGCACCCTGAATACTAGACGGTATGGCGGTGTGGCGGTAAGACGGTAAGCAGTCCGCGATTGGCTCACTTACCTGGTGTCGCCCCGGTTTCGCGGATAGTGGTTCACGTGGCAGTGAGCCGGCTCGAGCGCTTCGGATGCGATGGCAGCGCTTGGGATGTATCAAAAGTGGAAGCCGCCGGCGAGAATGAACTGCTCCCCTCCACCGATCCCCAGCTTCAGCTCGACAAACGGCAGCGTGCGTCCCGCTCCCGGGAACGCCAGTCCACCCAGGATGTTCAGTCCCAGCTCCGTGTCAGAGGAGCCGGAGTAGCTCCCACGGTCAATGCGGGCAAGATGCAGACCACCGCCCGCGTACGGCCGCACTGACGAACCGCGCGGCGTGAAGTTGTAGGCCATGTTCCCGTTCAGCTCGAAATACGTCACGTCGCCGCCCGGGAAGAACACATCTAACGCCACGATCGTGCTCACCGGCGAGTTCGGGAACAGCCAGCGGCCGTCGCTGCGCAGGCGCGCCCCGAGACCGACATCCATGTCATCGGCCACGCTCACCTGCATCCCGAACCGCGCCTGCGCCTCGCTTACGCGTGGCGCAACCGCCACAGCAACGCAAAGCGCCAGCACCAATGTCTTCATCCGCACCCTGCTACCTCCTCCCTGATCCTGCCGACACGAAATGGGGGCCGGTGCGCAGGCACCAGCCCCCTTGAGACGGCAACTCCCGTTCCAGCGTAACGCTAGAAGAACATCAGGCCGCCCGTGATCACGAACTGCTCTCCACCGCCCAGCTCGAGCCGAACCTCTGCGTAGGGCGTCATGCGGCCCATGGCGCGGAACTGCGCGCCGCCGATGAGGTTGAGGCCGACATCGGCGTTGCCCGCACCGCCACCAGTAGTGAGCGCGAGATTAAGCCCGCCGCCAGCGTACGGTGTGACCGAGCCGCCGCCCATGCTGCTGAAGCCGTACAACGCGCCGAAGTTGGTCTCGAAATAGCTCACGCCCTGGCCCGGGAAGAACAAGTCGAACGAGAGGGAATAACGCAGCGTTGGCAATGACGCCATCAGGACAGTGTGCCGGTTCTCGTACCGAAGACCAATGCCAAGGTCCGATTCTCCGCCCCAGCTGACTTGCCCGCCAAAGCCGAACGCCCGCGCGGCGCCCTGCGCCACGGCTTCCGTTGGTACGGCCGCAACCAGGGCGGCCACGGCGATCACACCTGCGAGTTTGCGCACAGCCTGATCCTCCGCGTGATGGATGTTTGGGAACGGCTACACCGAAAACGAGGGCCACGTAATCGGGCCCTCGGGGGACTCAGAGGCTGGGAGCTGCCTCGGCGCGCCCGGACACCATCGCGCGAAACTCCTTGCTGGGCTTGAAGACCTGAACCGGCCGCGCTGCGAGGCCGGTGCGCAGGCACCAGCCCCGTTGAGACGGCAACTCCCGTTCATAGTAGCGCTAGAAGAACAACAGGCCGCCCGTGATCACGAACTGCTCCCCACCGCCCAGCTCGAGCCGAACCTCTGCGTAGGGCGTCATGCTGCCCATGGCGCGGAACCGCGCGCCGCCGATGAGGTTGAGCCCTACCTCGGTGTTGCTGGAGCTTCCCAATGTGCCCAGGTCGACGGATACGCGAGCGATGTTCAGACCGCCACCGGCATAGGGCGTAATAGCACCGCCGCTCATGCCGCTGAAGCCGTACACCGCGCCGATGTTGAACTCCAACCAGTCAACGCCCTGGCCCGGGAAGAAGAAGTCGAACGAGCCGACTGCCCGAAGGGTCGGCATGGACGGCATCAGGGAGTTCAGCTGGTTCTCGTAGCGAACACCAATACCGAGGTCCGAGTCTCCGCCAAAGCTGACCTGTCCGCCAATGTTGAACGGCCGCGCAGCGCCCTGCGCCACGGCTTGCGTTGGTACGGCTGCAACCAGGGCGGCCACGGCAATCACACCTGCGAGTTTGCGCACAGCCTGATCCTCCGCGTAATGGATGTTTGGGAACTGGCTTCAAAGACAACGAGGGCCGCGCAATCGGGCCCTCGGGAGTCTTAGACGCTGGGAGCTGTCTCGGCGCGCTCGGAGACCATCGCCCGCAACTCCTTGCTGGGCTTGAAGACCGGCACCGGCCGCGCTGCGACCTCCACCGGATCGCCGGTGCGCGGGTTGCGTGCCATCCTGGTCTTGCGAGACCTGATCTTGAAGGTGCCGAAGCCGCGGATCTCGATGTTGTGCTGCTCGGCCAGCGCGTCCTTTACCGCGTCAAGGAAGCTATCTACAACGCGGGCACAGTCTTTCTTGCTGATCATCGGCCCGGCCGTCCGCGCGATGTGCGCGGTCACCTTTTCAACAAGGTCGGCCTTGGTCATCAGCGCCTCCAAACTGCCCAGGGTGGCCCGCCACAAGGGGTGCGGGACGGCTATTATGGAAGCTACGTCGTTGTGTGTCAAGAGGTTGGGGCCATCAGCCGGGTGAATTCCCCGAAATGCAGGGCCGCATCGTGGGGTCCCGGGCTGGCCTCAGGGTGGTACTGGACCGCGAAGATCGGCAATTCCCTGTGCCGTACGCCTTCTACCGTGCCATCATTGAGGTTACGGTGCGTGACGACTAGTCCGGAGGCCCCGGGGACCCCGGTTTTCGCCCCTTCTTCGCCCCGGACGGCGAATCCGTGGTTCTGCGAGGTGATCAGGACCTTCCCGGTAGCCAGGTCCTTGACGGGGTGGTTGCCGCCCCGATGGCCGTACGGGAGCTTGACCGTCTCGGCGCCGAAGGCGAGTCCCACCAGCTGGTGTCCCAGGCAAATGCCGAAGATGGGTGTGCCCGACTCCGCGATCCGGCGGATGGTACCGGGCGCGTAGCTGACCGCCGCCGGATCGCCGGGCCCATTCGACAGAAACACGCCGTCTGGTTTCCGCTCCAGCACCGCCTCGGCAGGCGTGTCGGACGGCACGATGGTGACGCGGCAGCCTTGCTTCTCCAGCAGCCGCACGATGTTGCGTTTCATGCCGAAGTCGTAGGCCACGACTTCGAACCGCGCGCCGTCAGAGCCCACGGTCTCGATGTCCTTCGTGGTGACCGTGGAGGCCAGATCGAGCCCCTCCATTCGCGGAGAGGCCATGAGGATCGCTCGCGCCTCCTCGCTGGGCGCTTCGCCCACTGCCAACACCCCGCGCATCGCGCCGCGCTCGCGGATGTGGCGCGTGAGCCGCCGGGTGTCCACGTCGGAGACGACCGGAATCCCGCGCTCGGCCAGCCAGGCGCCAAGCGAGCCGGTTGCGCGCCAGTTGGAGGTCTGATTGGACAGCTCGCGAACCACTATGCCGGCGACCATCGGCCGGTCCGACTCCACGTCCTCGGGATTGATGCCGTAGTTGCCGATCATCGGCGCCGTCATCACCACGATCTGCCCGACGTAGGAGGGGTCGGTGAAGACCTCCTGATAGCCGGAAAGGTTGGTGGTGAAGACGACTTCGCCTGCAGTGACGGCAAACGGGGCGCCGGTAGCGCCCCGATACCAAGTGCCGTCTTCGAGAAGAACGTAGGCGGGTCGGACTAGCCTCACCGTGGCTGCTGCCCCTGCGGCTGGGCCGGCGCGGGCTCGGCGCCCGGCAGCGGCAGTGGCGCCGGAGGCGGAGCCTCCTGTTGCGTCTGCTGGCGCAGCTCCTGCTCGACGGCAGAAACACGCGAACCGCGAGCCGAGCTGACGAGCGAGAGTACGAAGCACAGCGCGAGGAAACCGCCGCCCGCGTACCAGCTGGCCTTGGTGAGAATAGTGGCCGCCTGACGGCCACCGACGAAGCTCTCAGTTGACGAAGCGCCGCCGAACTGGGTGGCGAGGCCACCGCCCTGACCCGCCTGAAGCAGGATGGCGGGGATTAGGATCAGAGCGTCGAGTACCAGGAGAATCATCAGGAACGTGAACATTGCTTAAAACTAGAGGGAGAAGGGGGTGGGAACCAGTGGGAGGGAGCCGGGCTAGCTGCTTTCCACGATACCCACCCAGCTATCCACCTCCAGCGATGCCCCCCCCACCAGCACCCCATCCAGCTCCTGCTCCGCCAACAGTTCGGCCGCGTTCTTTGCGTTCACGGATCCGCCGTACAGTATCTGGGACTTCGTGCCCTTGGGCGTGCGCGAGGCCAGCCAGGCGCGGATGGTGCGGTGCACTGACGCGGCGTCCTTCGGCGTGGCGTTCTTACCGGTGCCTATCGCCCACACTGGCTCATAGGCGATCACGACCCGCGCCACTGTGGCCGCATCGAGCGCGCCCAGCGCCGCCTCCAGCTGCCGCAGCACCACCTCCTCGGTGCGGCCCGCCTCACGCTCCTCGAGCTTCTCTCCCACGCATAGCATCGGTGAGAGCCCGGCATCCAGCACCGCCCGCACCTTTCGCGCGGTCTCCTGGTCCGTCTCGCCGAACTTGTGGCGCCGCTCCGAGTGCCCGATCAGCGCCCATTTGGCTCCGGCCTGAGCCGCGAGCGGCGCGGAGATCTCCCCCGTGAAGGCGCCCTTCGGCTCCCAGTACACGTTCTGCACGCCAGCGGCCACATCCCTGCGCCCGGCCAGCTCGGCTGCGACCGCCGGGAGCGACACGGCCGGCGGAAAGAACAGCATCGTCCTGCCTTCCTTCGGCCGCACTCGGTTCAGCACCGCGCGCACCAGCTCCCGGCCCTCGTTAGGACCGAGGTGCATTTTCCAGTTCGCCGCGTAGATCACTGGGGAATGGGAGGGGAGAAGACAGATGGTACCAAGTGCACAGAGGGTAGTGCCCTCCGCTCCCCTCCGCGCCCTCTGTGTTTATGCATTGTCGAGCGCCTCCACTCCGGGGAGCTTCTTCCCTTCCAGGAACTCCAGCGAGGCGCCACCGCCGGTCGAGACGTGGCTCACCTGCGCTTCCAGGCCGGCCGCGGTGATAGCAGCGGCCGAATCACCGCCGCCTACCACCGTCGTGGCGCCGGCCTTGGTGGCCTCAGCAAGCGCGCGGGCCACCGCGAGCGTACCTGCGTCGAACGGTTTGGTCTCGAACACCCCCATCGGCCCGTTCCACACCACCGTCTTCGCCTCGCGTATGATCGACGCAAACTGCTCTCTGCTCCCTGAGTCTATGTCGTAAATCGCCCAGCCGGCAGGCACCTGGTTCCAGGTCACCTCGCGGTTGGGCTCGGGCTGCTCCAGCGACTGCGCGATCACGCCACCTGCCGGTAGCACGAGCTTTGCTCCCGCGCGCTCCATTAGCTCGCGCGCCATCTCAACCCGGTCCTCCTCGATGAGGGATGCTCCGACGTCCGCCCCCCGGCCCCTGAAGAACGTGCAGGCCATCGCGCCGCCGATGATGATGCGGTCCACCCGGGGCAGCAGGTTCTCGATCACATCAATCTTGCCCGAGATCTTGGCTCCGCCCAGCACCGCCACGAACGGCCGCTTGGGGTCGGCCAGCGCCGCGCCAAGGTAATCCAGTTCCTTCTGCATTAGCAGGCCGGCTACGGCCGGCTTCAATAGGTGCGCCACCGCCTCGGTGGAGGCGTGGGCCCGATGCGCCGATCCAAAGGCATCGTTCACGTAGAAGTCGCCGAGTGCGGCAAGGAGCCTCGCTACCGCGGGATCATTCCGTTCCTCGCCCGGTAGGAACCGGGTGTTCTCCACCAGCGCCACGCCCCCGCGCGGCAGCAGCCGTGTCGTCTGCTCCGCGTCACTCGAGGTCGCGTCCGCGACGAACGTAACCGGTTCGCCCAGCAGCGATTCCAGCGCGCGCGCCACCGGCTTTAAGGAGTACTTCTCCTCGTAACCGCCGCCCTTGGGCCGGCCGAGGTGCGACAGCAGCACAATCCGGCAGCCCATGCTCTTGAGGCGCCGAATCGTGGGAATGGCCGCGCGGATCCGGGTGTCGTCACTTACCGCTCCGTCCTTCAACGGCACATTGAAGTCCACCCGGACTAGCGCGCGCTTCCCGTCGAGCCCGCTGTGCTCGAGCTGGGCCAGGGTGCGCTTGGGCATCAGAGCTTTGCGGCGACCAGGTCGAGCAAGTCAACGACGCGGGTCGAGTAGCCCCACTCGTTGTCGTACCACGAGGAGACCTGCACGCACACGCCGTCGACGACGGCCGTGGACAGCAGGTCCACCGTGGAGCTGGCCGCGTTGCCGACATAGTCGACCGACACCAGCGGTTCGTCGGAAACCGCGAGGATCCCCTTTAGCGGACCCTCGCTCGCCGCCTTGCGGAAGGCGGCGTTCACCTCCTCGACGGTGGTCGGCTTCTCGACCGTGGCCACCAGATTCACGCTGGAAACATCCGCGGTGGGGACCCGCAGCGCAGTTCCGTCGATCCTTCCCTTCACCTCGGGAATGACCAGCGAAGTGGCCTTAGCTGCCCCCGTGGTGGTGGGAATGATGCTCATCGCTGCCGCGCGGGCGCGGCGCAGGTCCTTGTGCGGGAAATCGAGGATCACCTGGTCGTTGGTGTAGGCGTGAACGGTGATCATGTAGCCGCGCACGAAGCCGAACGCCTCGCGCAACACGTGCACCACGGGGACCAAGCAGTTGGTCGTGCACGAGGCGTTCGACAGCAGGTGGTGCTTCGCCGGATCGTACTTGTGATGGTTGACGCCCATCACGACCGTTATGTCCTCACCTTTGGCAGGCGCCGAGATGATCACTTTCTTCGCTCCGGCCGTGAAGTGGGCGGAGGCCTTCTCCTTGTCGGTGAACCGGCCGGTGCTCTCGACCACTACCTCCACGCCGAGGTCTTTCCAGGGCAGCTTTGCCGGATCCTTCTCGGCCAGCACCCGCAGCAGTTTCCCGTCAATCTCGAGCCCATCAGCAACCGCCTTGACCGATCCAGAGTACTTCCCGTGCACCGAGTCGTACTTGAACAGGTGGGCGAGCGTCTTGTTGTCGGTGAGATCGTTGACTGCAACGAAGTCCAGGTTACTACGCCCGGTGGCCAGCGCGGAGCGGAGGACCAGGCGCCCGATTCGACCGAAACCGTTGATGCCGATCTTGACTGCCATCAGAGGGAGACTCCGGTTGGAGAGTTAGAGCTAGCAGGGAGCGGGGAGCAAGTAGCAGGGGCGCTGGTGCGAGCAAAGGTCACTGCGCCCACCGAAACCGCGCCTGCGACCATCAACGCTTCCGCCGCGGCGCACAGCGTTGCGCCGGTCGTAAGCACGTCGTCCACGACAACCACCTTTCCGCCTCGAATGCCCGCGTCCCGGGCGTGGAACGCGCCGGCCACGTTGCGGCGGCGCGCCTGCGGATCGAGGTCGGTCTGGGACCGCGTCTCGCGCCGGCGCTCGAGCGCCTGACGGTCCACGCTCAGACCCGTGAGGCTGCCCAGCGCATCGGCCAACTCTGCAGCCTGGTTGTGGCCGCGCTCGCGCAGTCTCGAAGTGCCCAGCGGCACCGGCACCAGCACGTCGGCCCCCTTCAGCGCCGGCTCCAGGCAGCGCATTGCGCGTCCCATCGCACCGGCCACCACGATCCATCCCTCGTACTTGATTGCGTGTACCATGGTGCGGGCCGTCTCGTCCAGCACCACGGCTGATCGGGCCCAGGCCAGCGCGGCGGGCCAATCCTGGCAGAATCCGCACGCTCCTGCCGACGTCCCGGCTTGCCGTCTTCCTCGCTCCCAGTGTTCCAGCGGCTGCCC
>DATMBH010000257.1:0-3851 GCA_035559335.1 Gemmatimonadales bacterium | reverse complement strand
GCTCCGGCCGCGAACCAGAACCTGCAGCTGCTGCTGAATACGCTCCGCTGGCTCTCGCGGGCGCCGGGCCTCGAGGGGACGGGAGCAGCGGAGCGACCACCACTTTGCCCCGGGTAACTAGGTTTCGTGACGAGACGCGCTGTATGAGCTGGATTTCGAGGGCGGGAGCTGATTGGAGGGGGGAGGGGACAAGCGATCGGTCCCGGATGCTCATTTCGCGTGCGTCGACTTTTCCGAGGAGGACGGTCCCGAAGCAGGCGGTAAAGCGGCGGCACGTTATGCAGTCCTCTTGCCATGGTTCATCGACCCGCTGTCCTACTCCTGAGCGCGGGGCCCGCTTGGGTCCCCTGCCAAGCACCGGAGCCAGCGCATGCCACACGACATGGAATTTGCCAATCGCACCGCCGTGGATCTGGTCCAGATCCTGGCTCAACGCGTCGAGGCAGAGGTTTCACCACAGACGGATCAGGAGCGCTTTCAGGCGTTGATGGGGCCAGTCGTGGGCATGCTGGCTATCCTGTTCCAAGACACAGTTGAACGGTCGCCGACCCCACGACAGACCGTGCAGAGGCTGATGGACTTCTACGGCAGCTGGATTTGCACCTTGCTCTCCGTACCCGAAGACAGTCAATAACCGCTGCGGCGCACCAGATCAGGGCGGGTCGCGGCGGTGTGGCTGGCCGGCCACATACTAGACGCGTGGAGCTGGCAGGTTCGCCGGACACCATAGGACCGCGGTCGTTCGGCCGCCGCTGCGGTCAACTCGCCCGCAAACTGAAGCGCACGTCAGATGACGCGAGGGGTGCGATGACATCACACCGACAGTGCGTATCGTCAACCGTGGCCGCCATCTTCCTCGCCACGTCGTATGCGTCTGGCCAGCAGGTGAATGACGCCCGTTTCCATTTCGCGAACCCTCGCCCCGCCTTCCCCCAAGGTGAGGGGCCAAGCATTTGTTTTGATGAGGCACACCACAACTCGCACACTCTGTCACAGCTGTACGCGCCATTTGCCAGTATTCTGCGCTCGGATGGCTTCCGGGTGAGCCGATTGTCGCGGTCGCTCAGCAGCGAAGCGCTAGATACCTGCCACATCCTGGTTCTTGGAAGTGGGCGCGCCAGAAGCGCGCAGTCAGCTGAGTTCTGGTCATACCCGCATCCGTCCGCCTACACGCGGGAGGAAGTGGACGCCGTCGTCCGGTGGGTGCGCAGCGGCGGTGCACTCCTGTTCATATGGGACCACCCACCGGCCGCCGGTGCCGCCGCGGGTTTGGCGAACCTGCTCGGCGTGCAGGTGCTGGATGCGTGGGCGGACGCGACGCCACGGGGAGCGTATCCGGAGGTATTTCGACGGACGGATGGCCTGTTTGCGGATCATGTGATCCTGCGCGGACGATCGCCCATGGAGCGGATTGATTCCGTAGCAACGCATGGCGCCGGCGCATTCTTCCCGTCCAGGTCGATTCAGCCCGTCCTAGTATATGGTGGTGAGGCCAGCGCCTGGGTGCGGTTAGGGGACCTGGGCCAAGGCATCCCCGATATTCCAGAAGCCGAGTGGCCCCGATTCGATATCCAAGGCTGGCTGCTCGCCGGTACCCGCGAGTGGGACCAAGGCCGCATTGTCTTCCTCGGTGATTCAACGGCGTGTCCGGCACAGCTTTACGGCTCGGAGTCAACACCGATAGCGATGAGCCACCCGTCGGGTCGACAGAATGCGCAGTTCTGTTTGAATCTCGTGCGGTGGTTAGCGCGCGCACTCTAGCGGCCCTGTCACATCACCTAACGAGGCGTTGCACCTGACAGTGGGCCTCGGGCGCTGTCAGGTGAACGCCAGCGCGTCATGTGGCACACAGTTAGCGTGGGATCGCGCCCGTTCGCGGTCGGCCGGCTAGCGGCCTGCGACACGGGGCTGCCAGGCCGATCAGGGCGGGGGCGGTCAGTGGAGGGAGGAGCGGAGATAGGTGCCTGGTATGCAGCGATTTCGGTTTTCTCCCCGGCGCGCGGGGTCGCCCCGTCCACTCAGATGCAGGCGCTCGCGGCGCTCCTGTTTCTGTACGACACGGTCCTGGAGTGCCCGCTCGGCCGACTCACGGAGATCCGGTGGGCCAGACCGCGGGCCCGGTGCTCGAGTGCCTGCAGCTTCGCGCCAAGGACGTGGACTTTGGGCGAGGGGAGATCCGGCTGCGGGACACCAAGGGCGGGAAGCCGCGGGTCACGGTACTGCCCGTGGCGCTGCGAGAGCCGTTGCGGGCCCACCTCGAGGCGGTCAAGGAGCGGCACGACGCCGACTTGGCGGCGGGGGCGGGCGGGGTGGAGCTGCCTGGCGCGCTGGGCCGCAAGTACCCCGCGGCCGCAACCGAGTGGGCGTGGCAGTGGGTGTTCCCCGCGACGCGCAGCTACCGCGATCGGGAAACCGGCGCGGTCCTTTGCCACCACTTGCACGAGTCGGCGGTTCAGCGAGCGGTCAAGGCCGCGGTGCGGCGCGCGGCGATTCCCAAGCGGGCCACCTGTCACACGCTCCGCCATTCCTTCGCGACGCATCTCCTCGAGGCAGGGTACGACATCCGGACGGTGCAGGAGCTGCTGGGTCACCACAACGTTGCGACGACCATGATTTACACCCATGTCCTGAATCGGGGCGGGCTGGGGGTACGCAGCCCGATGGATGTCCTGGCGCCTGGAACCCGGCGCCCGCAGTGATAACGGTTTCGCTTGTGCGTACGCACTGCGAGAGGCATGATAGGGATCGGCCGTGCAAGCCAATTCAGGGTTAGGCCGCTCCCCGCAGACCGTGTCGGAGGCGTTGTTGAGCGAATTCAAGCCGATCTCATCACCCGCCCTCGACGCCTTTGTACCCGTCGCTGAGCGGTACTGTGCATTGATCGAGACGTACTCCGAGCGGACTCCAGGAGAGTTTCTCGCTGAGGTGCACGGGTTGCTGCCGCGCATCTACGCCGCCGCGCTCGCCCTGCCATTGACGGACGTTGTCTTCGACAAGAATCAGCACGACGCCGACGCGCCCGTCCCAGAGTCCATTACGGATCCCGATCGCGGCGACCAGGCCGAGTGGTCGGGGCTAGTCCGACCGCTTGGGGCCTGGCTTGGCAAGTGGTGCCACTACCGCGACGTTTTCGACCCGTACGAGTCGCTGAGCGAACCGGAAGTGACCGGCAGCCTTGCCGACGACCTTTGTGAAATATACCGTGAGCTCCGCAGCGGCCTGCGCAAGTGGAAGCGCGGCGACAGTGGCGGTGCTCTCTGGGAGTGGCGTTTCGGATTCGAGACTCACTGGGGCAAACATTCGACCGGTGCCCTCCGAGCGGTCCATTCATTGGCCTCTGCTTACGAGACAGGTTGGCCAGCGCCAGAATCGGGAGCGGCCTAACATGAGCTTGAAGCTGTCGGTCCGCGCGCTATACATTGGGGTGCATCCGCTGCGCCGGATCGCACGCGCGGCCCGCAGCTTAAGCGCCACGCGTTAGCCGCCCACGGAGCAGCGCCGTGCCGTTCTCCTCAGCAAACGCAAAGGTGCTAGCTTTCCTCATCGAACTTCACTTGGAGTGCTCACACGCCGAGTACCTGATCAAGAAGATCCGGTACGGTGCGCGACACTGGCGATTGATGGAGCGTGGCAAGGACTTCGATCGGAAGGTCCCGCCCCGTGACATTGAGATTTGGGCGTCGGCCTGCCTGGGGTGCTTCAACCGCATACGCCAGATCCTCCGGCCGGGCAAACGCAAAGCCTCCGTCAAGCTTCGCTGCCAAGTACTCAACAAGCTGATCGGGCCCGTCAACATCGATACCATTTGCTCGACGGCTGTCAGACACGCTTGGGAACACCTCGACGAGCGC
>DATMBH010000256.1:0-4347 GCA_035559335.1 Gemmatimonadales bacterium | reverse complement strand
GGCCCCCGCACCGACTCGCTCAAGGTCAGCATCGCCTATCGCTACGGCTACAAGGCCGTGGGCACGCTGGTCTATGCCTGGCCCGACGCCTACGCCAAGGCGGTGGAGGCCGACCGGGTGGTGCGAGCGAGGCTGGAGCGGCTGGGACTACGCTTCGAGGAGGTGCTGACGGAATTCGTGGGCGTGAACGCGACCCACGGCCCCCTGTCGGGGGAACCGCCGCGGGACATCGCCGAGGTCCAGCTGAGAATCGGGGTGCGCTCGCAGGACCGCGCGGCGGTCGAGCGGTTCACCCGGGAGCTGGCGCCCCTGATCCTGAACGGACCGCCGACCGTGACCGGCTTCGCGGGTGGCAGGCCCAAGGTGGAAGAGATCGTGGCGTACTGGCCGGCCCTGGTGCCGCGCGGCGAGATCCGGCCCGCAGTGCGGGTGTTCACTGCGTGAGCGAACCGGTCGAGCAGGTCAGACTCGATGAGCAGCGGCGTATCGTCAGGCGCGCCAAGGCGCAGGGCCGGCGCTGGTTCCTGCGCGGGGCGCTGATGCTGGCGGTGGCGTTCTGGTGTTTCCGGCTGGGCGGATCGCTATACATCACGGTGGGAGCGGCAATGACGCTGCTGGGAGTGCTGTCGTTTCAGATGGGAAGAAGCCTGCGGCGCAGCGCGGCAGAGGCGGAGCAAAAGCTGGCCCTGATGGAGCCGCAGCGGTGAAGCGCCGGCTGGTGGAAATCGCGTTCGCCCGCAGCGGCGACAAGGGGGACACCGCCAACGTGGGCGTCGTGGCGCGCGAGCCGCGTTATTACCCGGTGCTGGTCCGGGAACTCACGGCGGAACGGGTGAAGGCCCATTTTGCCGGCATCGTCAAGGGTGATGTCGAGCGGTTCGAGCTGCCTAACCTGAACGCACTCAACTTCCTGCTCCACGGTGCGCTGGGGGGCGGAGGAACGGTTTCGCTGAAGACGGATGCTCAGGGGAAGACCCTGAGCACGGCGTTGTTGAGGATGGAGATAGATACCGAGTGAGGTGCTGCAGGTGATGGAGGAAGCTCCCGCCGCCCTCCGTCACCTCCATCGCCTCCATCACCTCTTCACAGGTTCTCACCGTGACAGACGATCGCATACTCAAGCGACGCGAGGCCGGCATTCTTACGCTGACCCTCAACCGCCCCGAGAAAAAGAACGCAATCGATCTGCGCATGATCGCCGAACTCAAGGAGGCGATCAGGGAGGCTGACCTCTCCTCCGATGTGAAGGTTGTTGCGTTGCGAGGGGCGGGGAAGGACTTCTGCGCCGGCCTCGACCTCAACGAGCTGCTGGACAGCGCCGACCTCTCGCCGGAGCAGAACCAGGCCCGCGCCTGGGACCTGGGTGAGGTGTTCGTCATGCTGCGCTCACTGCCGAAGGTCACGGTCGCGGTGGTCCACGGACGCTGCCTGGCGGGCGGATGCGGACTGGCCACGGCGTGCGACTTAGTCGTGGCCAGCTCCGCGACGCAATTCGGCTATCCGGAGATCAACCGCGGCTTCGTGCCGGCGATGGTGATGACCATGCTGCGGCGAGCGGTGGGTGAGAAGGTGGCCTTCGACCTCGCCGCCACCGGACGGCTGCTGAATAGCGCGGATGCCGAGCGCCTGGGGTTGGTCTCGCGCGTAGTGCCGGAGCAGACATTCGAGGCCGATGCGGCCGCCTTCCTCGGCCAGGTGGCGGGCCTTTCTGCCTCTGCCCTGGCGCTCACCAAGCAGCAGTTCTATCAACTTGACGGCATGGGCTTCACTGAAGGCATCCGGCTGGGCGCAATGGTGAATGCTGTGGCGCGGGCTACTCCGGATTTCAGGGAGGCGATCGCGGCGTTCCTCAAGAAGCCAGCCGATCGGAAAAACGGATGAGCGGGTGGACGCTCGCGAAGTATGGGCTCGCGCTGTGCGGGGTGGTCCTGGTGCTGCTGGGAGATGCCTGGGGCCGTCAGTGGATCGGATACATCGGCCTGCCACTGATTGTAATCGCGTTTCTGCTGCGGTTTGCCCAGCGCCGCGCCGCGGGTCGGTCACAGACGACGGACTGAGTTCCCGAGCAATTGACGCGTAATCCCGCCCAGCGGCGCGTTTTCAGGCACCCATACTGATTGACGGAACGCGCAGATTGCGCGTCGATGGATGAGCTGCCGACCCGGCTCGCGCGGGCCCACGAGGTGCTGCGCGCCCGGTTCGGCCACGGCGCGTTCCGGCCCGGCCAGCTGCGGGCAGTGAGGGCCGCGCTGGCCGGACGGAGCGCGTTGGTCGTGCTCCCCACGGGGGCCGGCAAATCGCTGTGCTACCAGGTGCCGGCCCTGGTGCTCGAAGGGCTAACCGTCGTCATCTCACCGTTGATCTCGCTGATGCAGGACCAAGTGGACGCCGCACGCGCGCGGGGCATCTGGGCGGCGGCTCTGAGCAGTGCACAGAGTTCCGCAGAGCGCGACCGGGTGATCCACGATGTGTTGCGAGGTGGGCTGAAGCTGCTGTATGTGGCGCCCGAGCGGATCGCACTGGGCGGCCTGGTCGGGATCCTACGCCAGGTGCAAGTGTCGCTGCTGGCCGTGGATGAGGCTCACTGCATATCGGAGTGGGGTCACGACTTCCGACCTGCCTATCGCGAACTCGGGGCGGCGCGGCTCGCGTTGCGCCGGCCGCCCACGCTGGCCCTCACGGCGACCGCCACGCCGGCGGTGCGGGCCGACATCATCACCTCGCTGCGGCTCGGTCCGGTGGAGCAGATCCTCGGAAGCTTCGACCGGCCCAACCTGACGTTTATCGCCAGGCGGTTTCGCGACGACGAGGAACGGGGGCGGCGGTTGCTGCTGCAACTTAGGCCCTATCGTGGAGCGGCCGTAGTATACGTGCCCACGCGCGCGGCCGCGGAGCGGTGGACCCGGGCGCTGTGGCAGGCAGGCGTGCGCGCCGCGCCCTATCACGCCGGACTCGAGCACGGCGTGCGCAGGAGCGTGCTGCACGAGTTCATGCTGGACCGGACCGACGTGGTCGTCGCCACCTCCGCCTTCGGGATGGGCATCGACAAACCCAACATCCGCACCGTCGCCCACCTCGGTCTGAGCACCAGCCTGGAGGCCTACTATCAGGAAGCCGGCCGCGCCGGTCGCGATGGGCGGCGCGCCCAGTGCCTCTTATTGTGGACCAAGGAGGACGTGCGACTGCAGAGGCGCATCGTTGGCGAACGGCGAACGCTGGAGCCGCTGCTGCGCTACGTGAGCACGTTAGGGTGCCGGCGCGCGCTGCTGCTGCGCCATTTCGGGGAGGAACTGCGCCACTGCGCCGGGTGCGACCGGTGCGAGTGGTGGCGCACGTTCTGGCGGGGCCGCGCGGCAGCTTAGGCCGGCGCTGGCCTCAGGCCGCCTGTGCCGGCGCGCTGGCGACCCGCTCCTCCTCCAGCAGCTGGAGGAACACCGCGACGACCTGTGGGTCGAACTGGGCGCCGGCCTCCCGGGCAAGTTCCCGTGCCGCGTACAGGGGGCCGGGCGCCTTGCGGTACGGGCGGTCGGAGACCATCGCATCGTACGCGTCGGCCACGGCGATGATGCGCGCGCCGAGCGGAATATCCTCCCCTTTCAGGCCGTAGACCCCGGCATAGGGACCCTCGGTCCGCCCGTCCCAGCGCTCCTCGTGGTAGCGAACCAGTGGTATCACCTCGCCGAAGGCCCCGATCCGCTCCAGTATCACGGCGCCCAGCTCGACGTGGCGCTGCACAGCCGCCATCTCATCCGGAGTGAGCGGGCCGGGTTTGGTCAGCAGGTTATGCGGAACGGCGATCTTGCCCACATCGTGCAGCACCGCGCCATAGCGTACGAGGTCCACCTGGCGGGGAGGAAGCTCCAGTCGCTCCGCGATCTTCACCGCGTAGGTGCGCACCCGGTCCAGGTGCCGGAGAGTGGAAGGATCGGTGGTTTCCACCGCCGCCGACAGCGCCGTCACCGTGGTATCGAACGTCTCGCGCAGCCGCTCCCAACGCTGCCGCAGCCGCTCGACCAGCCACATGTTCCTGGTGCGAAGCGAACCGGCGAAGCTGGCGAAGATCAGAAAGAACAGCAGGTTGCCGTAGATCTGCACCAGGTGGGCGGGCGTGCGCAGCGGAGCGACGACCGCATAACGGGCCTCCAGCGCCAGCGTGGCCACGTATGCCGTGGCCACCACGGCGTTCATCACCGTCACGCCCGGCAGGCCGCCGGCCAGCAGCATGATGGTGAGCGGGACCATGTACAGGACCGCGGGCCAATTGAATGGCCCCAAGCCGAGGCGGTCGAAGTGGTAGATCGCGACCGAGACGGCGAGCGCCAGGAACAGGCAGCCGGCAACCAGCGC
>DATMBH010000255.1:0-19282 GCA_035559335.1 Gemmatimonadales bacterium | reverse complement strand
GGCGCGAGCCGGTCTCGATCCAGACCGCCGGGCTGGCCGAGCACCTGCGCGAGCAGCTCCAGCTCCAGGATCTCGACGAGCGGCAAATGCTGCTCGCAGAGTCGTTCATCGGCAACATCGGCGACGACGGCTATCTGACGGTACCGCTCGACGAGGTCGTCCGGGGCGCCAACCAACTGCTCGACGAGTACGCCGAGCGCAAACCCGACTCCCAGCGTCCGCCGCCGTACACGCTCGCCGACGCGGAAGCGATGCTGCGCATCATCCAGTCGCTGGACCCGCCCGGCGTCGGCGCGCGGGACCTGCGCGAGTGCCTGCTGCTGCAGCTGCGCGAGCGCGGCCAGGCCGACTCGCTCGAGTCGCGGCTCTTGCGCGAGGCGTACGACGACTTCATCGCCCACCGCTGGAGCGAGCTGGCCAAGCGGCTGGGCATCGACGTGGCGCGGGTGCAGGCCGCCGCCGACGTCATCGCTACGCTCGATCCCAAGCCAGGACTCAGGTTCGGAGCTGGTGGCGGCGACTACATCATCCCCGACCTGATCGTGGAGAAGATCGACGGCGAGTACAAGGTCTTTCTCAACGATACCAACCTGCCTCGCCTCAGAATCTCCCGCGCCTACCAGGATGTAGCCCGCGACCGCAAGAAGTTCGTGGGCGAGAATCGTGACTTCATAACGCAACGGCTCAACGCCGCGCAGTGGATGATCCAGGCCATCGAGCAGCGCCGCCAGACCATGCTGAAGGTGATGCACTTCATCGTGGACCGGCAGCGCGAGTTTTTCGAGAAGGGCGTCGAGTACCTCAAGCCGCTCACGCTGCGTGAGGTGGCCGAGGTGATCAACATGCACGAGAGCACGGTCAGCCGCGTGACCAACGAGAAGTGGGTGCAGACGCCGCGCGGCGTCCTGCCGCTGAAGTTCTTCTTCTCGAGCGCGCTGTCCACCACCACCGGCGAGGACGCGTCGGCGCGCGCCATCAAGGCGCTGATCCAGAAGCTGGTCGCAGACGAAGATCCGCAGAACCCGCTCACCGACCAGGACATCGTCGCGAAGTTGCGCGAGCGCGGCATCAGGATAGCTCGGCGCACTGTCGCCAAGTATCGCGACCAACTCAACATTCTTTCCGCCAGGATGCGGCGCCGCGCATGAGCCAACCCGACGGCAAGACCAGTGTGGACGTCTCGGTCCTGGTGCCCGCCAAGGACGAGGCGGAGAACCTGCCGGAGTTCGTGCGGCTCTGCGCCGAGGCGTTCAAGGACGCGCCGTTCAGCGCCGAGGTCGTAGTAGTTGACGACGGCTCGATTGACGCCACGTCGGATGTGCTGCGCGACCTGTCGCAGCGCTACCCGTTCTTGAAGGTCGAGCGACACCGCACTCGCCAGGGAATCACCGAAGCGTTGCGCACCGCGGGGTTCAGCGCACGGGGCAGGGTGTTCGTGTTCTATCCGGCCGACCTGCAGTTCCATCCCGGTGAGATCCCGGGGCTGGTGGCTCCGATTCTAGCCGGTGAGGCGGACCTGGTGACCGGCGCCAAGCAGGGCCAGTACGAAAAGGCATTTGTGTCGGGCATCTACAACCGGCTGTGTCGCGCGCTGTTCGGCGTGAACGTCACGGACCTAAACTCGGTCAAGGCCTATCGGCGCGAGATCGCCGAGGCCGTGCCCATGCGTCCGGACTGGCACCGCTACTTCGCCGTGATCGCCAGCGCCAGCGGCTTCCGGCTCGCCGAGCGGCCAGTGACGCTGTACCCGCGCCGCGCGGGCACCAGCAAGTTCGGCATCGGCAGAATTCCGATCGGCGTCATGGACCTGATTTCGGTGTGGTTCCAGCTGAGGTTCGGCAGAAAACCGATGCTGTTCTTCGGGGTGTTGGGCACCCTGCTGTTCATCGCCGGCTTCCTGGCCGGGCTGGTAGCCCTGTACATCCGTGTGGTGCACGGCGTCGGCTTCCGCCCGCTTCTCAACCTCATCGAGACCCTGGTCATCAGCGGAATCGCGCTGTTCGGCTTCGGCTTCCTGGGCGAACTGCTGGCCGGCCAGCGCGAGGAGCTGCGTGAACTGCAGCGCGTGGTGAACGACCTCGCCGCCGAGACGCGGCGCAAGGAACCGCGCTGAGGGCGTGAGACTCCTCTGGGTGGCCCACTCCTTCCCTCGGGTCGAGGGAGACATCGCAGGTGCGTTCCTCTGGCGCCTTGCCGAGGCGCTCAGCGACCGGGGACACGAGGTGACGGTACTGGCGCCCGCCGACCGGGGCGACATGGGGGAGCCGAAGCTGGGCCGTGTCGAGGTGCGCAGGCTGCGCTACGCTTCGCCGCGCCTCGAGACCATCGCCTACCAGGGCACGATGCACGAACTGTCCGCCTCTCCGCTCGGGGCCTGGGCGTTCGCGGCGCTGGTCCGCACCTTCAGGCGCGAGATCAGCCGCTGCCTGGCCACAGGCCGCTACCACCTGGTCCACGCGCACTGGTGGGTGCCGGGTGGGCTGGCAGCGGTGCGCGCCGAGCGCCACGGCAGGCCGGCTGTCATAACTCTTCACGGTACCGACATGCGCCTGGCCCGGGCCGTTCCCGGCGGACGGATGGCGATGCGCTGGGTGCTGCGCCGCGCCGCTCTTACGACGGCCGTCTCGAGCTACCTGTCGGCCGAAGCCGCCACCGTGCTGCGCACCACCCGGGACCGCGTGCCGGTCACCCCGATGCCACTTGCACTTGGCATAACGGGTGATCCCGACTCGGCCCGCCACGGCGCGTTGTTCGTGGGCAGGCTCACTCGCCAGAAGGGCGTTCACGATCTGCTCGAAGCGCTGTCGATCCTGAAGCGGCAAGGCCTGTCCGTGGACCTCACGATTGTGGGCGACGGCCCGGAGCGGGCGAACCTCAAGGCCCAGGCGATCGCAGCGGCGCTGCCGGTGGTGTTCGCTGGCTACGTGCCACCCGATGAAGTAGGCCGCCACTTCGTGGGCAAGCGCCTGTTCTGCCTGCCGGCCTACGAGGAGGGCCTGGGCCTGGTGGTAGCCGAGGCGCTCACGCAGGGCGTGCCGGTCGTGGCAACGCGCTCGGGCGGGATCCCCGACCTCATGATGGACCCCGAGGCCGGACTGCTGGTGCCGCCGGGCGATCCCCGGTCCCTGGCCGCGGCGATCCGCACCGTACTTATGGAAGATCGGTTCCGCATCGGCGCGGTCCGTACCGGGCGAATTCTGGCCGAACGGCTTTCGCCCGAGGCCGTGGCAGAGCGGTTCGAGGGCTACTACCTTCGGGCGCGCGGCGCGCGCAGCAGCAGCGCTAAACTGTAGCCGGTCGGCTACACCTGACTCGTTAGATTAGGAACGCGATGGAAGTCTCCGTTATCCCCTTCGAGCAGCGCTACCTCGACGAGACGCTGGCCCTGATGCGCCGGTGGAGCCCAGACCATCCCGAGCTGGCCGAGCCGTCGCTGTACAGTTGGCAGCGCTGCAGCCGTTACCTCGCGCTCGCAGATGGGAGGGTCGTGGGCCACATCGCCCAGATCGCTCACGAGTTCCGCTATGCGGACGGGCGGCCGAGCGTCAGACTGGGATGGGGCATCACGCTGGTGCTCGACATGTCCGACGACTCGGTGCGCAAGGCCGCGGGTCGCGCGCTGCTCAAGGCCTGCGAGGACGCGCCGGGGCTGAAGTACGCCGCTGTCGGGGTCGTACCGGCCATCGAGCCCGCGTACCTGCGCCGCGGACACCAGATCATCCGCGACTCGAGCAGCTACTTCGCCCGGTTCTTCAAGCCCGCCAAGGCCCTCGCATACTGGAACAAGTCCACCGCGTTGGCGCCGCTCGCGCTGCTGGCCAACGCGGTGGTGCGACCGCGTACGTCAGTGCGTCATGGCACGCTAGAACCGATCACCGCCTTTCGCGCCGAGTGGGACGCCATCTGGAACGAGCTGCTGGCGCAGCAGTACGAGATGTTCGGGACACGGGACGCCGACTACCTCAACTACAAGCTGGCCCAGCCTGGCCGGCAGTACCACGCGCTCCTGCACCGCGACCGGAGCGGCGCCATTGACGGCTATATCGTCTTTCGGCGTGCGCGGCACCGGACGCGGGATTTGGACCTGGTGAAGATTTGCTCCTTTGTCGGCACCCGTGCAGCGCGGCTAGACATGTTTGCCGCCGCGATGCGGTACGCGATTTACGAGGCGCACGGGACCTACGGAATCGTTGGCCTCAGCGGCGCCAGCGACGCGCCGGAGTTCCGTGCCGCCGGGATGTATGTGACGCGCCCGTACCCGGTGGTGATCGCGGGGGGCGTGCCGGGCAGGCCCCGTGTGGACTTCTTCGATTCCGATCTCGACGACCTGTGGTGATCGCCGCGTGCGAACCGTCCACGTCGTAATCAGCTGCGACGTCGATCCCGACCGCGAGCGCCTGCTCGACGGCGTGCCTTCCGGACGCCTCGGCTGGCGGGGCGTCAGCGACGGGATTCCCGCGCTCAAGGAGTCGGTCCGCGGGCTGCTCGATCATGACGGGCGCGAACCCGTATTCACCTGGTTCCTGCGCGCCGATGAACAGATTCGCGAGATGGAGGGCGAGTACGGCTGGTTCGCCCGGGCCCGCAGGGCTCTGCTCGATTCGCTCCGGAACAGCGGGGACGAACTCGGATGGCATCCCCACTTCTGGCGGCGCGACCCGGTCACCGGCGCCTGGTACCAGGAGCTGGACGACCGAGCCTGGCAACTGGAGATGCTGCGATCGGCCCACGCGGACCTGCTGCCGAGCCTCGGCGGCGACCTGAAGAGCGTGCGCATGGGCTGGTCGTATCACAACAACGAGACCTGCGCGGCTCTGGAGGAACTGGGCATCGAGGTTGACCTCTCGGCCATTCCCGGCTTCCGCACGCTGGGCGACAACCCGCCGAAGCGCAGCGAGAACCTGTTCGACTGGCACACCACCCCGCGGACTCCGTACCACCCCTCGCGCGCCGACTACCGCCGTCCGGCCCGCGACACGGAGCCGGCGCAGCGGCTTCTCGAGGTCCCAAGTTTCGTGTCCACCGCGCCGCTGTGGGGCCTGGTGAGCGCGCTGCAGCTGGCCCGCAAGACCCGGCAGGCCGCGCAGTTGTGGTACGGCGTGAGCCGGCCTACTTACTGCATCAACGTAACCGCGAAACCGGCCTACTTCGCGCCGCTGGTCGCCGAGCTGCGCCGGGAACTGCGCAAGAAAGCCTCCGGTCCGCTGGTGTTCGAGACTCACTTCCACGCCGACGAGCTGGTGCCGAATCGCAGCCCGCTGTACGAGCTGGCCAGTGTGCGCACCAATCTGGCCGCGCTGGCCCGGGCGTGCGAGGAATCAGGCGCGCGGCTTGAGTTCATCCAAGCTCGGCGCGTTCCGTCGCTCTGGCCGGACTCACCGGCAGGCCGTTGAACCTCGGAATTCTGACGCACGCCTACCCGCGCTACGACGGCGACGTCGCGGGTGCGTTCTTGGAGCGCCTCGTGCTTGGGCTGGCCGCGCGCGGCCACGGCGTGCACGTCATCGCGCCCGCGGACACCGGACGGGGCGGCGAGGAGCGGCTGCACCACGTACCGATCACACGTGTGCGTTATGCCCCTGCGGGTGCGGAAACGCTGGCGTACCGTGGCACCGGGGTGGCCGCGACCCGCTCGATCACCGGGTTCATCTGGGGAACGTCGCTGATCGTCAGGCAGGCCGTCACGACGCGGCGGCTTCGCGCGGCACAGGGCCTCGACCTGGTGCACGCCCACTGGTGGGTGCCTGGCGGCCTCAGCGCATGGCTCGCCGTGCGGCCCTACGTTCTGACGCTGCATGGGATGGACGTGGTGCTGATGGAACGGTCCGCCGCGGCGCGTGCGGTGGCGCGCCGCGTCATTCGGAGCGCCGCGGTGGTGACCGCCGTATCGTCCGACCTCGCCGAACGTGCGGCGCGGGCCGTGGGACTGGACCCGGGCCACATCGTGGTGCAGCCGATGCCAGCGGAAACCAAGCGCTTCACGCGCACCAGCCGGGGCGGGGAAGGGATCGTGACCGTAGGCAGGCTGACCCCGCGCAAACGCATCGAGCTGCTGCTAGAGGCGCTGGTTCACCTGCGCGAGCGCGGCCTGACACCGCAGCTCACCATAGTCGGCGACGGCGCCGAACGGCAGCGCCTGGAAGGGATCACGGCGAAACTCGGACTCGGAGCGCAGGTTCGCTTCGCGGGCGAGGTCTCTCCGCAGCGGATACCGGAAGCGATCGGGGACGCCGACGTGTTCGCCTTCCCAGCGCTCGGCGAGGGCTTCGGCCTAGTGGCGGCCGAAGCGCTAATGTGCGGCGTGCCCGTGGTCGCGGTGCACGACGGCGGCGGGGTCAGGGACATCGTGCCGTCAGGCGGCGCGGGGCGCATGGTCGCGCCTGACTCCCACGAAATCGCTGCGGCCATCGCGGAGCTGCTCAGTAACCCTGACGCACGCAGGATGGCGGCCGAGGCCGGCGCGGCGCTGCGACGGCGACTTGAACCTGATGCGGTCGCCGCGCGGTTCGAAGCGCTCTACCAGCAGGTGCTTTGGGCCCAAGCCAGAGACGCTCGTGCGTAAGGCGCTGTGGTGGTCGCTACAGCTCGCCGTTGCCGGCATCGTCGCATGGTTTGCGTGGTCGGCAATCGTGCGCGACTGGACCGAGTTCCGGTCCATGCGTATCTCATTGTCGCTGCAATTCGGCTGGATCGCCGCCTCGGTGCTCGCCGTGCTGCTGTCGTATGTGGCGAGCGTGGAGGCCTGGCGGCGCGTATTGGCGGGCTGGAACCAGCACCTGGCCTACGGCCGCGCTGTCCAAATCTGGCTGGTGGCCAACCTAGGTCGCTACCTGCCGGGTAAGGTGTGGAGCGTGGCAGGACTCATGGTCCTGGCGCAGCGCGCGGGAGTGGCCGCGTGGGCCGCCGGTGCCTCGGCGTTCGCGATCCAGGCCGTGGCCATCGGTACTGCCGTGGTGCTGGTTGCGGCCGCCACTCCGGGAGCCACTTCGCCGCTGCGCCTGGCGGCCGCCGGCCTGGCCTCAGTAATCATGATCGCCATACTGTCGTGGGGCAGGGCGATGCGGCTGCTGGCGAAGGTCGCGGGCAAAGGTGGATCGCCGCAGATCGAGCCGCTGCCCGCCGCCGCGGTGGCGTGGAGTTCAGCCCTGGGAGTCATAGCGTGGATGGCCCACGGTGCCGCTTTCTGGCTCCTCGCACGCGGACTGGGCCTTCAGGGCGATCTTAGTCTCATTACCGCGGCAGGAGTGTTCCCGCTCGGGTACCTTCTGGGGCTCCTGGCGCTGTTCGCGCCGGGTGGAGTTGGCGTCCGGGAGGTGGTACTCATTGGCCTGCTGGCACCGGTCCTCGGTAGCGGCCCCGCAGTGGCGCTGAGCATCGCTTCGCGCATCCTGCTCACCGTGACCGAAGTCGTGGCCCCATTGTGCGTCCTGCTGTTCACCGGCATGGGCAAGGAGGAAGTGAGTGTTCGACCCTAAGAGGCCGACCTTGGTGGCGTCGTTTCTCCTGGTCGTGTTCGTGGCGATCCTGTCGTGGCCCATCTTCCAAGGTCAGTGGCTCGCCGGGCTATGGAGCGACCAGTTCGCCGGCGGCTATGCGGTTCGCCAGTGGGCGGCCGAGCAGTGGCGAGCGACTGGGACGATCCCGCTGTGGAACCCGATGATTTTCGGCGGACTGCCTTATGTGGCCACGGTCGGCCACGGCGACGTGTTCTATCCCACCTCGTTCTTGCGCTACCTGCTCGAAGCGGACCTGGTGCTGTCCATCTCGTTCGCACTCCACACCGCCTTGGCCGGCATCTTCACCTATCTGTTCCTGAGGCGGATGGGTATATCGTGGCTCGGCTCCGTAGTCGGAGGTCTCGCCTATCAGCTTTCCGGCATCATCATCTCGCTGCCTAGCCCCGGACATGACGGGAAACTGTTCGTCTCAACCCTGCTTCCGATGGCGTTCCTGGCCGTGCACGCGGCCGTGAAGGAGCGGCGGTGGTGGGGCTATGGACTGCTCGGCTCTGTGGTCGCGGGCGCATTGCTCAGCCCTCACGTGCAGATGACGTACTACATGCTGCTTGCGTCGGGGCTGTTCGCTCTGTACTGCGCGTTCGGTGAAGCTGATGAGTCGAGCGTCGCATCGAAGTTGACGAGGCTGGCGTTGGCACTCGGCGCAGTCGGGCTTGGCTTCGGCATCGCGGCCCCGCAGCTGCTCCCGTTCCTGGAGTACATTGCGCACTCGCCGCGCGCCGAGAGCTACCACGGGTTCGAGGCCTCGGCGTCATACGCAATTCCCTGGAACCACGTTCCGGAGTTCCTCGTCGGGGGCTTCTCGGGTGAGAACGATACCTACTGGGGCACCAATCCGCTGAAGCTGCACTCCGAGTACTTGGGGCTACCCGTTGTGGCCCTGGCCGTACTCGGCTTCACCGATCGCCGGCGCCGCCTGGTGTGGTGGCTCGGTGGCATTGGACTGCTGTTCCTGCTCGTCAGCCTCGGCGCCAGCACGCCCTTCTACCGGGTGTGGTGGACCGTTATGCCGATGGTCAAGAAGTCCCGCGCCCCAGGCATGGCCTTCTACATCGTCGCGTTCGTAATGGCGGCGTTCGCGGCGCTCGGCACCGCGCGACTGGAGCGTCAGGAGGGGAAGCTCCACGTGAAGGTGTGGTTGGCAGTGGCCGGGTTGTTCGCGCTCCTCGCACTCGCCGGAGCTTTCGGGAACATGGCTGTCACGCTCGCACCACCCGAGCGCGTCTCGGCTGCCCAGGGGCTGGGCGATGCGATCCGGTGGTCGGCGTTGTTTGGCTCGCTGGCGCTTGGCGCCGTCGCCCTCCTGGCCCTCGGCGCCCAGCTGGGGAAGGTGCCAGCGACGGCCTTCGCGCTGGCGCTGCCGCTCATTGTGGGCGCCGACCTGTGGCGCGACGGTCGCAGGTTCTGGACCTACCAGCCTCCTGCGAGGCAGGGCCTCTACCGCGAAGACCCGCTGGTGCAGCGACTGCGGCAAGAGCCACTCCCGTACCGGGTGCTCGACCTGAGCGCCCTCATGGGTGCCGGCGCCTACCCGCTCAACGTGCTTCAGGGACACGGCGTGCCACAGGTGCTGGGCTATTTCGGATTCGAGCTCCGGTACTACGACGACCTGCTGGGCGGGAAGAACGAATGGCGCTACCTGATCAGCTCCACGCGTCTATGGAACCTCCTGGCCGTCAAATACGTGATAACTCCGGATACCATGGTCATTCCCGGATACCACCGCGTGCTCGGTCCCGTGCAAACCGGGGCAGGGCGCAGAGCCTGGCTGTATGAGGCCGACAGCGCGCCACCTTACGCTCGCGTGGTCCCGGCGGTTCTCAAGGTGGCTGACGAGCGCATTCCACCCACGCTTGCCGACGCTCGGCTACCGGGCTTCGACAGGGTGGTCTTCGTGCCAGAGGACGCGCCGGTCAACTCCACAGCCCTGAGCCAGCTGCCGGCGCCAAGCAACTCCCGGGCCCGCGTGACCGCGTGGCGTCCGGGAGCAATGACGATCGAGCTGGATCCCGCACCGGAGTCCGACAGCTATCTCCTTGTTTCGGAGAACTGGTACGTGGACTGGCGCGCCACCGTGGACGGATCTCCGGCTCAGGTGTTGCGCGGTGACCACGCCCTGATCACGGTGCCGGTCCGGGCCGGAGCGCGCCGCGTCGAGCTGGAATACCACTCGGCTAAGTATGCGCAGGGCCGGGCAATCGCCTACGCTTCGCTCGCGATCGTGCTCGCCAGCTTTGTCGCCCCGCTGGCGCGGCGCCGGAGGCAGAGTGGCTGAACGCGCCCTGGTGATCATCCCGACCTACAACGAGATAGACAATCTTCCCAGAATCGTCCCCCAGATCCTCGAGCAGGATCCGCGGCTAGAGGTGCTGGTGGTGGACGATGGCTCGCCCGACGGTACGGGACGCGTGGCGGATGAGCTGGCCGCCATCGAGCCGCGGGTGCACGTGATCCATCGCGCCGGCAAGCAGGGCCTGGGCACGGCGTACGTCACCGGCTTCCGTTATGCGCTGGAGCACGGCTTCGACTACGTCTTCGAGATGGATGCGGATTTCTCCCACGACCCGAAGCACCTGCCAAAGTTTCTCGAGGCCATCCGTGACTCCGACCTGGTGATCGGCTCGCGCTACCTCGAGGGCAGGGTCACGGTGCTCAACTGGCCGATGTCTCGCCTGCTGCTGTCCTACTTCGCCAACCGTTACGCGCGGATCGTCACCGGGTTGCCGCTGTGGGACTCCACCGGCGGGTTCAAGTGCTACCGGAGACGCGTACTCGAGGCCGTAGCGCTGGATGACGTGCGCTCCAACGGCTACAGCTTCCAGATCGAGATGAGCTTCAGGGCGTGGCGACGGGGCATGCGACTCAAGGAAATCCCCATCTACTTTACCGATCGGACCGAGGGACATAGCAAGATGTCCCGTAGCATCATCATTGAGGCGGTCTGGATGGTGTGGCGCTTGAGGTGGTGGGCGATAACGGGAAGGCTATGAATCGCGGCACCGTGTTCTACAAGTTGACCGGCTCGGGGAACGACTTCATCGCCCTCGACGGCCGCTACGTGGACCGGTCGCAGCTGAGCGCGGAGCTGATCCGCGCCATCTGCGACCGGCGCTTCGGCGCCGGAGCGGATGGCCTGATGTTGCTGGACCCGAACGCCGACGAGCCCGCCCACTTCACCTTCCACTTCTGGAACAGCGACGGCTCCGAGGGCCCGATGTGCGGCAACGGTGCCCTATGCGCCACGCGGCTCGCGACCGCCATCGAACTGGCACCCGCAGAGGGCGAAGTCGTCTTTGCGACCAGGGCCGGGCTGCATCGGGGGCGCGTGGTTGATGGCGTTCCGGAAATCGTGCTTCCCGATTGCCGCTCGCCCCAGCCGGTCGCGGTGAGGCTTGGTCCCGGCGAACGGGAGGCCCACCTCGGCACCCCTTCGGTCCCGCACCTCGTGGTTCTGGTAGATGACGTGGCCAAGGTGGACGTGGACGGCCGCGGCACACCACTGCGCCACGACCCGGCTCTGGGACCCGGCGGGGCGAATGTGAACTGGGTCTCTCCGGCCGGAGACGGGACCTTTCGGATGAGGACATTCGAGCGGGGGGTCGAGGGCGAAACGTTGGCCTGCGGGACGGGAGCCGTTGCCTGCGCCCTGGTGCTCGAGGGGAAGGGGATGGCGCAGTCCCCAGCGCGAATCTGGACCCGAAGCGGCCTACCTCTCGACATCACCTGGAAACGCGAGTCTGGAGACCGAATCAGCGGCATCAGGCTTCGCGGCGAGGGCCGGATTGTCTACAAGGGTATCCTCGGCGAGCTGCTAACTCCCATCAAATAAAGGGGTTGTGGGCGCACCTAGAGTTTTCCACCCTCTTCCACAGATTTACTTAACATAACACTTATTATACGAAGTGCGCGGATGGTGCGAAGTCGGTGCCGAGATACCACGAAACCCACCGATCTACCGCCGCCGCTCCTCTACCGCCGGCGCTCCGTCCGACCCGGTGCCGGCTCCGGAACCTCGCCGCCCAGCTCGGCCAACCGCACCCGCGCCTCGGCGGCCTGATCCAGCTCGCCGAAGCGCCTGAGCAGATCAGTCAGCACCTGGCGAGCAGCGCTGCTGTCTCCCGCCGCCGCCAGAACCCGCCCGGCGTCCAGCAGGTAGCCTGCCTTTTGGAAGTCGAGACGCGCCAGCTCGGCGGCGCGCTGGTAGGCCTCTCCGGCCTCCCTCAACCTCCCCTGGGTTTCGAGGCCGCCTCCCAGCAATCCGTAAGCTGAGGCCCGGGCGTAGTCGGGTTGCCGGCTGGCCACGAACTCCCGCAGGCTGGTGACCGCGATATCCACCTGCCCCTGAACCAGCCGAACCTGTGCCAGTAGTATGGCCGCCTCCGCCGCAGCCTTCGTTCCGCCGAATTGCTCGGTGATCTGGCTGAGCTCTAGCGCCGCGAGCGGCAGGTTGCCGGACTCCGCGGCCCCTCTGGCCTGGGTCAGCCGCTGGGAAGCGGCCGCTTCCTTGCGGCGCCCGGAGACGGACACGTACAACACAATCAGCATGGCCAGCGCCACGGCACCGAGGCCGTAGCCCAGCTTCCGTGCATTGCGCTGGGCCCACTCGAACCAGTCGGTTTCGCCGAAGCTGACGGAGGGTCTGTCGCCGACCGGTGCTGTCATTGCCTGCTCTTTCATCATCCTGCCTGAAAAGTGTGAAGTAACGGCTGCCAGTGCCCCCGGCGTGACTCGAACACGCGGCCAACGGTTTAGGAAACCGCTGCTCTATCCATCTGAGCTACGGGGGCCAGCCGTGAAAACTCGCCGGGAAGGCTGGCTTGGCACAACCCTTTCACAACAAGCGGGGCTCCCTTCTCCCCGTTCCCTCGTTGCTAGTGTTTTATCCTGAAGGACCGCTCCGTAACCAGCTCCGCCGAGATGTCTTCCACGGTCACGCCGTACACGTCTGCTCCGGGCGGACCTTCGCGTACTACTTCAATTAGCTCATGTATCGTCTCAGGTGTAGCGAGCGCGACCACCTCGACCGATCCGTCGTCGCGGTTTCGAACCCAGCCACGCACGCCAAGCGCCTGAGCACGGCTCAGGACGTACCAACGGAAACCGACGCCCTGCACCATCCCCTCCACCTGGAGCCTGACGGCGCGCAGCCCGCTCACCCGTTGTCCGCTCCCGCCCCCGGACCCGCCCCCGGTCCCGCCGCGCCGCCGGCGCGCCTGCGGCGCAGCCACACGTACAGCGCTACGGTGAGCACCACAGCCGGCACCAGCCACAGCACGGCGCGGTGAGCGTAGTCGCTCAGCAGCTCCCGGCTCAGCGAGCCGCCTGCCCTGCCTATCACCCAACCGATCGCTAGCAGGATCGCGCACCAGATGGCGGCGCCCACGGCCGTATAGAGGAAGAAGCGATCCAGCCGCATGCGGGCCAGCCCGGCCGGAATGGAGATCAGGTGCCTGATGACCGGAAACAGCCGTCCCACAAACGTCGCGATCTCGCCGTGACGCCTGAAGAACCGCTCGGTGCGGTCCAGGGAGCGTTCGCTCAACAGGACCCACCTGCCATAACGCACGAACACCCAGCGACCGAGACGTGAGGCCACCCAGTAGTTGGCATATGCGCCGATGCAGCTTCCCACGGTACCGGCGGCCAGCGCGATCCACAGGTTCATCTCGCCTCGCGCAGCCAGGTACCCCGCGGGCGGCATTACCAGCTCCGAGGGCACAGGCAGCACCGAGGACTCCATCGCCATCAGCAGTACAACGCCGATGTATCCCATGCGGCCGATGGCGTCCACCAGCCACAGTCCTAGCTCCTCAAGCATCGAATCCGTGAGTTCCCAGCAGCGGTACGAAGGTTGCGTCGCCGACGACCTCGCGGCTGACGACGGCGCCGTCGGGTCCGGTGGTGACGAGAGTGAGGACCTGTCGCTCACGGTCGCCTATCGGCAGCAGGATGCGGCCGCCCGGTCTGAGCTGCTCCAAGAGCGGAGCGGGAACATCCGGTGAGGCTGCGGCCACCACTATGGCATCGTATGGCGCATAGGCTCGCCAGCCGAGCGTTCCGTCGCCGATAAGGATGGAGACATTCCGGCACCCGGCCGCCGCGATCGCGGCCCGCGCCTGCTCAGCGAGGCTCTTCACGCGCTCCACCGAGAACACTTGTGAAGCGCATGCGGCGAGCAGCGCGGTCTGGTAGCCGGAACCGGTGCCGACCTCAAGTACTTTCTCACGTCCAGTGAGCCCCAGCGCTGCCAGGGTGCGGGCGTGGGTCGAGGGAGCCGAGATGGTCTGGCCGCGGCCGATCGGAAGCGAGGTGTCCTCGTAGGCGCGCTCGCGCAGCGCCTCGGGCACGAACAGGTGCCGCGGCACCTCGCTGATGGCCTTCAGCACCAGCAGGTCCTTGATTCCCCGCTCCCGCACCGATTCCACCAGCCGCAGGCGATAGCCCGCGTACGAGTCGCCCCGGCTCACGCCTTCAGGTCCCATGACCGCACGCGGTCCAGGTCCGAGTAGTCGGTCAGGTCGAGGTGTAGCGGTGTGACGCTGATGCACCCATCAGCGATGGCCTGGAAGTCCGACATCTCGTCGCCGCTCCAGCTGATGCGCCCTCCCCCGATCCAGTAGATCGGCCTTCCCCACGGGTCCTCGGAGCGCTGGATGGACTCCTCATACACCCGGCTGCCGAGCGTGGTGACGCGTACGCCCTTGAGATCTTTGGCGGGGATCGGCGGGATGTTCACGTTGAGCAGCGTGTCCTTGGGGAAAGGATGGTACTGGAAAATGGAGCGCAGCAGGCGGGTCAGGGACTCGCGGTAGCTTTCCAGGTGCTCGAGGTCGCGGCCGGCGTAGGAAAGCGCGATAGCCGGCACGCCGAGCGAGAGCGCCTCCATAGCCGCGGCCACGGTACCCGAGTAGAGCACGTCCTCGCCCATGTTGGGGCCGTGATTGATGCCGCTCACCACTACATCCGGCCGCCGGGGCAGCAGGGCCGAGAGCGCCAGAAGCACCGAGTCGGTCGGAGTCCCATCCACCTCCCAGCGGCGCTCGCCGCGCTGGGTGGGACGCAGCGGTCGGTACAGGGTCAGCGAGTGACTGGTGGCCGACTGCTCGCGATCGGGCGCCACCGACCACACCTCGCCGATCTCAGCGCAGATGGAGGCCGATATCGCGATGCCGCGGGCGTGCAGGCCATCGTCGTTGGTGCAGAGAATGATCACAGGATCTCCCGCCAGTGCCTCACGAAGGTCCGCGCGATGCGCATGGTGTCGGTGATGCTCCTGAAATGGCTGGATTCGGAGCCGTAAAGCGTGGGCACCGGTTGCGACCGAATTCTAAACCCGGCGGCAGCGGCGTCGAAGAGGAACTCGGTCTCGAACTCATAGCGGCTCCCGTTGGGCCTTATCCGCTCCACGACCGCGCGCGTCATGGCGCGGAAGCCGGACTGCGAATCCGGCACGGCTTGACCGGTGCCCCGCGAAACCAGGGTGCTGGAGAGCCAGTTGGTGAATCTCCGCGCGGGCGGCATCGGGGTCCCGCTGCGCGCGCGCGCGCCGATCACCAGGTCCGCCGCACCGGATACCAGCGGCGCAAGCAGGTCGGGAATGTGCTCCGGCGGGTGCTGGCCGTCGGCATCGAGCGTCACGGTCCAGCGCATTCCGTCGAGCGCAGCGGCGGCGGCCAGGCCGGTGGCCAGTGCCCTGCCCTTGCCGAGGTTGCGCTCGTGGCTTGCGACTGCGGCCCCGGCGGCCAGGGCCAGCGCAGCCGTGTCGTCGTCGGAGCCGTCGTCCACCACCAGCACCGTACCCAGGGGCACGGCGGCGCGTACCCGCGTCACGACGTCGGCGATGGTCCGCGAGGCGCGAAATGCGGGAACGACCACCGCGACCTCATGCGTCGCGGCCTCAGGACTCACTCCCCGCTTCCTCTTCCTCCGGCCGCCGCGCCGGCGGCTCGCCGTTGAGAATCCGCCTGACGTCCTCCAGCCCCATCCTCAGGTCGCGGATCATCTCCACTGTGAGCGCCGCGTGGGCTGCGGGCTTGAGTTCGCCCGTCTTGCGGTAGTGCTCGATGCGCTGGCGCGCACCCTCGATCGTGTACTTCTCGGTGTACAGCAGGTGCTTCACCAGCAGGATCAGCTCGATCTCGCGCCGCTGATAGACCCGGTTGCCGGAGCGGTTCTTGGCCGGATTGAGGAACCGGAACTGGCTCTCCCAGTAGCGCAGCACGTGCGGCTTGAGGTCGGTCAGGGTGCAGACCTCGCCGATCGAGAAGAACTCCTGGAGCGGCTCGCCGGCGGTCACTGGGACTCCCCTCGCTCGCTGGTCAGGGTCCGTTCCATGAGCTCGGCGATCGCCTGGCGCGGCGGCTTGTTCTCGAACAGTACCCGGCCGACCTCGCGGCTGATGGGTAGCTCCACACCTACACGCTCACCTAACGCTACGGCTGTGCGCGCCGTGCCCACGCCCTCTGCTACCGACAGCCGCCGCGCCTGGATATCCGCCAGGGTCGCTCCCTTCCCCAACTCGACGCCGAGGCTCCGGTTGCGCGACAGCGGTCCGGTGGCGGTGAGCACCAGATCGCCCATGCCAGCCAGGCCAGCATAGGTGAGCGGGTTCGCGCCCAGCGCCACGCCTAGCCGCGTCATCTCGGCCAGCCCCCGCGTGATCAGCGCCGCCCGCGTGTTGTGGCCGATACCGAGGCCCTCGAGTATTCCCGCAGCGATCGCGATGACGTTCTTCAGGGCGCCGGCCAGCTCCACGCCGATCACGTCGTCGTTGGTGTAGACCCGGAAGTGCGGCGCGCTCAGCAGCTGCTGGGCCCGCTTTGCCGCCGCCGCGTCACTCGAGGCCGCAACGCAGGCAGTGGGCTGCCGCTGGTACACCTCGCGCGCGAACGTGGGCCCCGACAGAGCCACCACCGCGGCCCCGCGCAGCTCCTCGAGCGCGACCTCGCTCATGCGCTTCAGCGTCTCGGGCTCCAGTCCCTTCGAAGCGCTGATCACCAGCACGCCGCTGGAAGCGTGGCGCGCGGCCTCACGCAGCACCGCGCGGGCCACATGCGACGGCGGCACCGCGAGCACCACGTCGGCGCCCCGCAGGGCTTCCCGCATGTCGTTCGTCGCTCGCAGCGACGGCGCCAGCGGGGCTTCGGGCAGGAACAGGTCGTTGCGGTGGCGGCGGTTGATCTCCTCGGCGACTTCAGGTTCGTAGGCCCACAGCACCACCTCGACGCCTTTGGACGCGAGCAGATCGGCGAGCGCCGTGCCCCAGCTGCCGCCACCCAGCACCGCTACGCTCATTGCCGGGCCGCCTTCCGCGTCCCGAACCGCGACTCGGTCCCGTTGAGCAGGCGGGCGATGTTGGAACGGTGCGTGAAGATGATGAACACGGCCACGAACGCCGCGGCCACGAGTGTCGAACGCGGGCTGTCAGGGTGCACGAACGGCAGCGCCGTGAGGAAGGCGACCGCCGCGGTCATCGAACCCAGCGATACATAGCCCGACAGCTTCAGCACTACCGCGAAGACCGCGATGGCCACCAGCAGCGCTAGCGGGGCCAGCGCCGTGAACACGCCGGCTGCGGTGGCCACGCCCTTGCCGCCACGGAACCTGACGAACGGGGACCACACGTGACCCATCACGGCGACCAGTCCCACAATCAGGGGCCAGTACTCCGGGCCTTGCCCCCAGCGTCGAGCCAGCAACACCGGTACGGCGCCCTTGACGATGTCGTACAGCGCGACCGGGATCGCGGCCTTCCAGCCCATTGCACGGTACAGGTTGGTCGCACCCAGGTTTCCGGATCCGAACTGCCGCAGGTCAATCCCGGCGAAGACCCTCGCAACGACGTAGGAAGTGGGCGTCGATCCGAGTAGATAGGCGCCCAGCAGCCAACCGGCGATCACCGCGACGCTCATCGCGCCCGCTCCCGACGCCGCGGCGTGAACCGCACGCGGATAGGCGAGCCGGCGAAGCCAAACCGATCGCGCAGTCCGTTCACCAGATAGCGAGTGTAGTGCTCGGGGATCTTGTCGGGACGGCTGCACACGATGGCGAACGTCGGCGGCGCGGTGCCGACCTGCGAGCCGTACAGCAGCTTCACCTCGGCGCCCCCGGCCTGGGGAGGCTGCTTCATCGCCACCAGCTCCTCGATGGCCCGGTTCACCTGGGCCGTCTGGATCCGTGTGCGGCGGGCGTCGGCGACCTCGACCACCGCCTCCAGCACCTTGGTCGCCCGCTGGCCGGTGAGGGCGGACAGGTAGACGAAGGGCACGGCCCCAAGAAACGGCGCGCGCTCGATGGCTTCCTTCCTCCCCTGCTCGGCGGTGCGGTGGTCCTTCTCCACCAAGTCCCACTTGTTGACTGCAACCACCAGTCCAGTGCCGCGCTCCCACGCCTCGGCCGCGATCCTGACGTCCATCGCGTGTAACCCACTCGCGGCGTCCACCACTATCACGCACACGTCGGCCCGCTCGATTGCGCGCTCGGTGCGCAGCGAGGCGTAGAACTCCACTGCCTCGCTCATCTTGCCCCGCTTCCTGAGCCCCGCCGTGTCCACGAAGTTCAGCACCCGGCCCCTGTAGCGCAGCGGCGTATCTATGGCATCGCGCGTGGTACCGGGAACCTCGCTAACGATCAGCCGCTCCTCGCCCAGCAGCCGGTTCACCAGCGAGCTCTTGCCGACGTTAGGTCTTCCGATGACGGCGACCTGGACCTCGTCCTCTTCGGGAGGCGGTGGCGCCGGAGGCAGCGCGGCCACGATCTCGTCCAGTAGGTCGCCCACGCCCTTTCCCGTGGCCGCAGAAACCGGCACCGGATCGCCCGCGCCCAGCGCGTAGAACTCCAGATGGCGCTTCTCCCCGGCTAGCTCATCGGCCTTGTTCGCCGCCACCACCAGCGGCCGGCCCCGCTCGCGAACGAACCGCACGATCTCCTCGTCGGCCGGAGACAGCCCGGTCTGCACGTCCACCATGAACACCACCACGTCAGCCGCCTCGACCGCCATGGCCACTTGGTCGCGGATCTCACGGTCGAACCCCGCGTCCGAGTCGGGCACCAGACCTCCGGTGTCCACCAGCCAGAACGCCCTCCCGTTCCACTCTGCCTTGCCGTACTGCCGGTCCCGCGTCGAACCGGGCCGCTCGTCCACAATGGCGCGGCGCGCGCCGATCACGCGGTTGAACAACGTGCTCTTGCCCACGTTAGGCCGCCCGATAACCGCCACCGTGGCCGCCTTCACGCCGCCTCCTCCTCCACCAGCGCGAGCGCGTCGGTGAAGTGGTAGGACAGGCGGACCGGCATCGGAGCGCCGCTCTCCACCACCGTGAACAGCAGGTCGTCCACGAACCGGCCATCCTGGTTCACCGACTCGGCGGGAAGCAGCGCCAGGCTGCAATCGGTGCGCGCCTCGATCGCATGGAGAAAGTCAGCGCCCGGAAGCAACCCGGCACACGTGACGCTCGGCCCGTAGTAGCTGTTCTCCAGCACCGCCAGCTCGAAGCTGCCGCCCGTGGCCTGCTCCAGCGCCGGCAGCAGCCGCGGCATGAGCCGGCCCATCGCCGTGCCGGTGCACACCAGCACTCGCTGGCCCGTCAGGTCCGGAAGCCGGTGGAGATCCGAGCTCACCAGCTGCTCCAGGTAGCGCACTGCGCCGACCCCGTTCTCCACCTGCGCGAAACCGTCGTAGCTCTCCGCCTCCGGAAACGGCAGATCAGCGGTCATGTACAGCTCGTCGGAGCCGTACACCCACCCTTCCCCTCGCTCGTGGCGGG
>DATMBH010000254.1:0-14961 GCA_035559335.1 Gemmatimonadales bacterium | reverse complement strand
CCGCCGCCCTGCCGCTCGCAGCATAATTAGTTCGTCCCTGTTGGGTGTGAGGTGCCGTGTCCCGTCTCTCCCTGAAGCGCGCCGCGCTCGCGCTCGTCGTCGCTGCTCCCTTGTTCCTCGGCGGTTTCATCGTAGGCCAGGCCGCTTCGGGCCACGGCTACCGAGTCTTCCAGGCGGTGTTCCAGATCGTCTCGCGCGATGCGCTCGACAGCGTCAGCACCGACCAGCTGTACGAGCACGCCGCACGCGGGATCGTCACCGGCATAGACGACCAGTACGCCGAGCTGTTCAGCCGGGCCGATTTCGAGCGCTTCAACCGCAACACCCTCGGCAACCGCTACGGCGGAATCGGGCTTAGGATCCTGCGCGTGGGAGACTGGGTCACGGTGTATCGCGTGCTGCCGGGAGGGCCGGCCGAGCGTGCCGGGGTGCAGCGCGGCGACAAGATCGTGGCCGTCAACGATTCGAGCGCCCGGGGTTGGAGCAGCGACCGTGCCTCCGGCGAGCTGACCGGCGTACCGGGCACCCCGGTACGGGTCACGTTCGAACGCCGCGACGGGCAGCGCTACACTGTGGACCTGGTGCGCGCGGTCATCAGCGCCTCGGCGGTGCCGTTCACGACAATGCTGGAAGGTGGGGTGGGGTACATCCCGCTGCAGCGCTTCAGCGACCGCTCGGCGGCGGACGTCATGAGCGCCGTGCAGCAGCTGCAGCGGCAGGGCGCCAGGAGCCTGGTGCTGGATCTGCGCGGCAATCCCGGCGGTTCGCTGGAGCAGGCCGTGTCGCTCACTTCGGTGTTCCTGCAGCCGGGCCAGCCGGTGGTGACGGTGCGGTCCCGGCGCGGAGACGACACGCTGCGCGCCAGCGGGCCGATGGTGGCGCGCGCCACCATCCCGATGGCCGTGCTGATCGACGGCCTGTCGGCATCGGCCTCGGAGATCGTGGCCGGCGCACTCCAGGACTACGATCGCGCGCTGGTGATCGGTACCACGTCGTTCGGCAAGGGGCTGGTTCAGGGCGCCTATCAACTGCCAGACGGTTGGGTGCTGCGCCTGACGACGGCGCACTGGTTCACACCGAGCGGAAGGCTGATCCAGCGCACCCGCGCCGACAGCCTGAGCAACGCGCCCCGACCGGAGTTCCGCACCGCGCAGGGCCGCAGGGTGCTGGGCGGCGGCGGGATCACGCCGGACATCGAGGTACGCGGCGACACGTTGACCACGCTCGAGGCGTCGCTGGGCCGGATCCTCAACCAGAACTTCCAGACCTGGACATCGGTCGTTGACCTGTACGCCTCGGAGCTGGAACCACTGGCAGTCGAGGGTTACAGCGTGCGGCCGGAGTGGCGAGAGGAACTGCTGCGGCGGCTGCGCGAGGCCGGCGTGGCGATCCCCGATTCGCTGGTGGCGCCGACGGCGCGCTACCTGGAACGCCTGCTGGACACCCGGATCGCGGGGTTCGCGCTCTCCGACTCGGCGGCGTTCCTGAGAGCGGTGCCGAGGGACAGGGCGCTGGGGCAGGCGACGGAATTGTTGAGACGGGCGGGGACGCAGAGGGAACTGTACGCACTGGCGGCCGGCAGAAACTAAGGGCAGGGGGCAGGCGGCGGGCGGCAGGGGGCAGGGCGGCCCCATGGGGGCAGAGCTACTCCGGCTCTGCCCTCTGCCCTCTGCCATTTCGAGCTCTCCGTCCTCCGCCCTACGCTCTGTGCCTTATCTAAGCGCCTTCACCCCTGGCGCTACTCTCCTCCACATCTGACTCAACAGCAGCGCCGCCAGCAGCGCTCCCACCGCCACGGCCGCGCTGGGCCCGATCCGCGTCGCCAGCCATCCGGCCTGCAGCGATCCCAGCGGCGCGAAGCCGACGAACACCAGAGACCACAGCGCCATCACCCGTCCGCGCATTTCGTCAGGCACCAGCGACTGCAGCAGCGTGTTGGTCGCGGCGTTGTTGAGCACCATGGCGAAGCCGCTGGCGGCCAGGAGCAGCACGGCCAACGGGAACCAGCGCGCGTACGCGAAGCCCGCCACGGCCAGGCCGCAGCTGGTGCCGGCGAGCACCACCAGGCGCCCGCGACGTACCCGCGGCGCCAGGGTGGCGAGCCCGAGCGCGGCGGCGAGCGCTCCGAATCCCACAGCCGAGCTCATGACGCCCAGTCCTTCGGCGCCGACGCGCAGCACATCGCGAGCGAACACCGGCAGCAGCACGACGTAGGGATAGGCCAGCAGCGACAGCAGCGCGGTGGACACGATGAGCCCCAGCACGTGGGCCTCGCCGCGCACGTAGCGCAGACCGTCGCGCAGCCGCTGCCAGTTGTCGCCTTCAACCGCCCGGGGCGTGGGCGCGACGTCCAGTCCGCGCAGCGCCACCAGGACTGCGACGTAGGTCAGCACGTTGATCGCGAAGCACGACACCAGCCCCACGCGCGCCACCAGCACCCCGGCGATTGCCGGACCGACGATGCGCGTCGCGTTGAACGCCGACGAGTTGAGCGCGATGGCGTTGGTCAGGTCGTCCTTACCCACCAGCTCGACGATGAACGACTGGCGTGCCGGGATTTCCACCGCCGAGATGCAGCCGCCGGCCAGCGCCACCGCACCCACCATCCAGGCCTGCGTCACCCCGGTTGCGACCAGCGCGGTGAGCAAGGCCGTGTTGACGAGGAACAGTGCCTGGCACGCGGTCACCAGTCGGCGCTTGTCGGCCCGGTCCACCCAGGCGCCGGCCGGGAGCGAGAACAGCAGGATCGGTAGCGCGTTGAGGAAGCTGACCAGTCCCACCCAGAGGGCCGAGTCGGTGAGCTGGAGCACCAGCCAGCCCTGCGCCAGTTGCTGCATCCAGGTCCCCACCAGGCTGATGGTCTGTCCGATGTAGAAGCGGCGGAAGTTCCGGTGGCGGAGGGCCGCGAAGGGCGTCAGGGTCAGGCCTGGCATTGCCCGAATATCGGTGTACGGCGAGCTTAGGGGGAGCCGTGCGACGCACCACGTTCTCCCGTTACATCCCGCAGCTCGCTGACGCGGTCAATCTGCAGGAGCTGCTGGACCAGCTTGCGGACTTCCTGCTGCAGTCGGGGTTCGCGGGCGGTCCGTTCTCGCGCCCCTTCTGGGACGAGAGCGACGTCGGCGAGCCGGACCGCTCGCTGGCCGCCCTCAAGGACGCCATCCTCCAGGCGCTGAAGGACTCGGGGCTGCTGACGCCGGACATGCTCAAGGTGCTGCGCGGCGAAAGCACCGGCGACGAGCAGCGCGACTCCGAGCTGCAGCGGCAGATCGCGGAGCTGCTGGACCAGATCGTGCAGCGGCTGGTGGACCAGGGTTACCTGTCGGTGCAGGATGCGCCGCGGATGCCGGGGGGTTACACCGCGGCGGGCCGGGACGAGGAGCGATCGGCCGCCGAGCAGGTACAGTTCAGCCTCACCGGCAAGGGGCTCGACTTCCTAGGTTACAAGGCGCTGCGCCACCTGCTGGGCTCGATGGGTCGGTCCAGCTTCGGCGGCCATGAGACGCCGCACCTGGCCACAGGCGTCGAGGCCGAGGCCGTGAGCAAGCCTTACGAGTACGGCGACACGCTGAACCTGGATGTCAATGCGACGTTAGGCTCCGCCATCCGGCGGCAGGGCCCGCGGGTCCCGCTCGACATCGACTACCAGGACCTGATGGTGCACCAGTCCGAGTACCGCTCCAGCGCGGCCACGGTGCTGATGCTGGACTGCTCGCACTCGATGGTGCTGTACGGCGAAGATCGGTTCACGCCCGCCAAGAAGGTGGCGCTGGCCTTGGCGCACCTGATCCGCACCCAGTTCCCGGGTGATTCGCTGCGAGTGGTGCTGTTCCACGACGGTGCCGAGGAGATCCCCATCGGCCGGTTGGCGCAGGCCCAGGTCGGCCCGTATCACACCAACACCGCAGAGGGCCTGCGGCTGTCGCGCCGCATCCTCCTGTCGCAGCGCAAGGACATGCGCCAGATAATCATGATCACCGATGGCAAGCCATCGGCGTTGACGCTGCCTGACGGGCGGGTGTACGTGAACTCGGTGGGTCTCGACCCGCGCATCCTCCAAGCGACATTCCGCGAGGTGGCGCTGTGCAAGCGCAGCGGGATTCAGATAAACACGTTTATGCTGGCGCGCGACCGGGCCCTGGTGGATTTCGTGAAGCGGGTCTCCGAAATCTGTCGTGGCAAGGCATACTTCACCACCACGATGACGCTCGGGCAGTTCATCCTGATGGACTTCCTGAAGCGGAAGACACGGAAGGTCAGTTAGGCTGAACGAGGTCTTGGCGGTGGTGCGCTGGTCCGTGCTGGCGGCTGCGGCGTTCATGGCCGCGGCGGCGGGCGGAGCGCTCGCGGTGCAGCGGCGCCTGATCAACCCGTTCGGGCGGCCGGCGCGGCTGGTGCGGGGGCTGACCAATCCGCTGCTGCGGCCCATGGAGCGGCGGCTGATCCGGAGGGGCGGCAACCCGCAGGACGCGCCTTTCTGGATCATGGGCATCGCGATCCTGGGCGGGATCGTGGTGATCGAGCTGGCTTCCTGGCTGATCGCGATGGCGGCCAGCGCAGGCTGGGCCGCGCGCGGCGGACCGCGCGCCCTGTTCGCCTTTGTCGCGTACTGGGCCATCACCCTGCTGATGCTGGCGCTGTTCGTACGCGTGATCGGTTCGTGGCTTCGCGCGAGCCCCTACAGTCCATGGATGCGGCCGTTTCACCGGCTGACCGAATGGATGCTGCGGCCGCTGCGCCGCATGATCCCGGCCTTCGGGCCGCTCGACGTCACGCCGCTGGTGGCGTGGTTCCTGCTCATGATGCTGCGGGGCGCTCTGACGTGATCACGCGGATCGTCGTGCACGTCCAGCCGCGCGCACGCCGCAGCGAGTTCGCGGGACGGCACGGCGACGCGCTCAAGGTCCGGCTGGCCGCACCGCCGGTCGATGGCGAGGCCAACGAGGAGCTGGTCCGGTTCCTGGCCGAGCGGCTGCGCGTGGCCAAGAGCAACGTGGAGATCGTCTCGGGGGCCTCCTCGCGCCGCAAGGTGGTGGCAATCCGGGGCGGCGACCCGGTGGTTCTGGCTGAACTTGCGAGCGGATAGGTGGCGAGAGAGCCTAACGTAAAGGTGCTGCACTTCCTGATGATGAGCATCGGCGCCATGCTTGGTGGCAGCGCCGGCCGCGCGCTGGGGGGCGTGGGCGCTGCGCTGGGTATCGTGTTCGGCAGCATGCTGTTCTGGTCGCTGTCGCGTCTGATCGCGAGGAAGCTGTTCTAGGTCGTACCACCGCCGAATCGAGGGAGCTGCGCATGCGGCGACTTCCGTTGATCGTGGCAGGCATCGCCGCGCTGGCCACATCCGGCGCGCGCCAGGAGCCCGGCGTCACGGCATTCACTGGCGTAGCGGTGGTGCCCATGGACCGCGAGCGGGTGCTCGAGGACCAGACCGTCGTAGTGAGGGGCGGGCGGATCGTGGAGATCGGGCCCAGCTCGCGGGTGCGCGTCCCCGGCGACGCCACGCGGATCGACGGCCGCGGCAGATATCTGATACCCGGGCTCGCCGAGCTGCACGCACACATCCCGCCGCCGGCAAACGCCGAGTTCCAGGAGCGGGTGCTGGTGATGTACCTGGCCGGCGGCGTCACCACCATTCGCGGCATGCTCGGCAACCCGCAGCACCTCGAGCTGCGCCGGCGCGCCGCGAGTGGCGAGATCCTGAGTCCGACGATCTACACTTCCGGCCCGTCGTTCAACGGTAGCACCGCGCCGGCGCCGGACGTCGCCCGGCGAATGGTCGAGGAGCAGCGCCAGGCGGGCTACGACTTCCTCAAGATCCATCCCGGGCTGACCCGCGCCGTGTTCGACACCCTGGCCTCCACGGCGCAGCGGCTCGGCATTGCGTTCGCCGGCCACGTGCCGCTCGACGTGGGGCTGGAGCGGGCGCTCGAGGCGCGCTACTCGACGATCGACCACCTGGACGGCTACGTCGAGTTCCTGGCGCGCGCCGAGCGCGGGGCGCCGGCGGGTTTCTTCGGCCTGGCCCTCATTGACGCGGTGGACACCGCGCGCATCGCGGATGCGGCGCGCCGCACTCGTGAGGCAGGCGTGTGGGTGGTTCCGACCCAGACGTTGTTCGAGACCATGGCCGGCACGCTAGCGCCCGAAACCATGGCGGCCTGGCCCGGCACACAGTACTTGCCGCAACAGCTGGTGCAGCAGTGGATCCAGGCGGTGCGGAACTTCCGCCAGCAGAACCCTGACACCGCGCGCCTGGCGCGCTACCTCGCCGTGCGCCGCGCGCTGATCCGGCGGCTGCACGATGAGGGCGTGGGGATTCTGCTAGGCAGCGACGCGCCGCAATGGATGAACCCGCCGGGCTTTTCGATCCACCGCGAGCTCGCCTCATACGTGCGCGCCGGGCTGACGCCGTTCCAGGCGCTGCGGACCGGGACGGTAAACGTGGCGAGGTTCTTCGGCACCGAGCGCGAGACTGGGACGATCGAGAGAGGGAAGCGGGCGGACTTGGTGCTGCTGGAAGGCAACCCGCTGCAGGACATAGGGAATGTCGCCAGGATAGCAGGGGTTATGGTGCGGGGGAGATGGCTGACGGTTCATGAGCTGGTTGGCAGGTTGCAGGTACAGCGGTAGGCGGGAAGGAGGGCGCAAGAGGTCCGCAGGGCTGGGCTGAGGAGCCACGGATCCCGGCTCTGCCCTCTTTGACCTTGTGCCCTTGCCCCACTGCCTGATCCTGGTCTAGGTTTCCGTGACAATAGTGTTCGTGGCGATTTGCGGCATATTGCGGCCACGTTAATCAACCGCTAAAAAGCCGGCCCGGTGGCGCCGACTTTTCGGCGTGACCGGGCGGGTTTTTTTGAGGGCCGGGGGGGCGGGGACCGGGGTCAGGCGACAATGCCCTGGCTACCGCTCACTGCAAACTGACCGCTGCCCTGACCGCTGAGCCCTGGACACCGACCACTTGTTCTTATGAACGAGCGACGCTCACAACTGCGGGAGCTGCTTACCCGTCGCATCCTCGTCCTCGACGGAGCGATGGGGACGATGGTGCAGCGCTACGGTCTGGAGGAGTCCGACTACCGGGGTGAGCGGTTCCGCGACCATCCGCGGCCACTGCGGGGCAACGGCGACGTCCTGGTGCTGACGCGGCCCGACCTGATTGGTGGGATTCACCGCGCCTATCTGGATGCCGGCGCCGACATCCTCGAAACGATGACCTTCACGGCCACGCGCATCGCCCAGGCCGACTACGGCCTGGAGGACGTGGTGCGCACGATCAATCTCGAGGCGGCGCGGCTGGCGCGGCGGGTGGCCGACGAGGTCACCGCGCTCGATCCGTCGCGGCCGCGCTTCGTGGCCGGAATCCTGGGGCCCACCAACCGAACTGCATCGCTCTCGCCCGACGTGAACGATCCCGGCTTCCGCGCCGTCACGTTTGACGAGCTGGCCGCGGCGTACGCTGAGCAGGCGGAGGCGCTGCTCGACGGCGGCGTCGACCTGCTGATGGTCGAGACCGTGTTCGACACGCTGAACTGCAAGGCGGCGCTGTATGCGTTGGCCGAGCTGCTCGAGCGGCGCGGCGAGGATGTGCCGGTGATGGTCTCGGGCACGATCACAGACCGGAGCGGCCGCACCCTGTCGGGTCAGACGGTCGAGGCGTTCTGGAACTCGGTGCGCCACGCGGGCCTGTTCAGCGTGGGGCTCAACTGCGCCCTCGGCGCCTCGCAGCTGCGGCCTTATCTGGAGGAACTGAGCGGCATCGCCGACGTCCCGGTATCGTGCCATCCCAACGCGGGCTTACCTAACGCGATGGGTGGCTACGACGACACCCCGGAGTTCATGGCGGAGCAGCTGGGCGAGTTCGCGCGCAGCGGCTTTCTGAACATCGTAGGCGGCTGCTGCGGGACCACGCCGGACCACATCCGCGCGATCGCCGCCGCCGTGCACGGCGTGAAGCCCCGCGCCATTCCCGTGGTGCCGCCGTACACCCGGCTGTCGGGGCTGGAGCCGCTCACCATGTGGCCGGGCCGGCTGTTTGTGAACGTGGGCGAGCGCACCAACGTCACCGGGTCGGCGAAGTTCGCCGAGCTGGTGAAGGCAGGGAAGTTCGACGAGGCGGTGAGCATCGCGCGCCAGCAGGTGGAGAATGGCGCGCAGGTGATTGACGTCAACTTCGACGAGGGGATGCTCGACTCGAAGGCAGCGATGGTCAAGTTCCTGAACCTGCTCGCCGCAGAGCCGGCCGTGGCCAAGGTGCCCGTGATGCTGGATTCCTCGAAGTGGGAGGTGATCGAGGCCGGGCTCAAGTGCCTTCAGGGCAAGGGGATCGTGAACTCGATCTCGCTCAAGGAGGGCGAGGAGGTTTTCCTCGAGCACGCCCGCAAGGTGCGGCGCTACGGCGCGGCGGTGGTGGTGATGGCGTTCGACGAGCAGGGCCAGGCCGACACGATCGAGCGTAAAGTCGCGATCTGCGAGCGCGCCTACGCGCTGCTCACCGGGCGCGTGGGGTTCCCGCCCGAGGACATCATCTTCGACCCCAACATCTTCGCGGTGGCCACGGGGATCGCTGAACACAATCGTTATGCGATCAACTACATCGAGGCCACCCGGCTGATCAAGCAGCGCTGCCCGCGCGCTTTGGTCTCGGGCGGGGTCTCGAACCTCTCGTTCGCCTTCCGCGGCAACGCGGCGGTGCGCGAGGCGATGCACTCGGCGTTCCTGTACCACGCCATCCAGGCCGGAATGGACATGGGCATAGTCAACCCCGGCCAGCTGGCGGTATACGACGACATCCCGAAGGAGCTGCTGGAGGCGGTCGAGGACGTGCTGTTCGACCGGCGACCCGACGCCACCGAGCGCCTGACTGCCATCGCTGAGCGCACCAGCGCTCATGGGAAGCGGGATCCGGCTCGCGCGATGGCGTGGCGCTCGCTGCCCGTGGTCGAGCGGATCAAGCACGCCCTGGTGGAGGGCATCGCCGACTACATCGAGGCCGACGTCGAGGAAGCGCGCCAGCAGTTCGAGCGCCCCATCGAGGTGATCGAAGGGCCGCTGATGGACGGGATGAACGTGGTGGGCGACCTGTTCGGCGCCGGCAAGATGTTCCTGCCTCAGGTGGTCAAAAGCGCCCGCGTCATGAAGAAGGCCGTCGCCTGGCTGGTGCCGTTCATCGAGGAAGACCAGAAGTCGCGCGGCCTGGCGGGCCGGACCAACGGGCGGATCGTGATGGCTACGGTGAAAGGCGACGTGCACGACATCGGCAAGAACATCGTGGGCGTAGTGCTGCGCTGCAACAACTACGAGGTCATCGACCTGGGCGTAATGGTGCCCAGTCAGCACATACTCGCCACTGCGCGCGAGCAGGGCGCCGATGCAATCGGGCTTTCCGGGCTGATCACGCCGTCGCTGGACGAGATGGTGCACGTCGCGCGGGAGATGGAGCGCGAGGGACTGAGGCTGCCGCTCCTGATAGGCGGTGCAACCACCTCGCGCATGCACACGGCCGTGAAGATCGCGCCGCACTACAGCGGCCCCACCGTTCACGTGCTTGACGCCTCGCGCAGCGTGTCGGTGGTCGGCACCCTCCTCTCGGAGCGGCGTGACCAGTTCGTGGCCGAGGTTCGCACCCAGTACGAGCAGTTGCGCGAGGAGTTCTCGGGGCGGCGCGACCGCGTGCCGCTGCTGTCGCTGGAGGAGGCGCGCGCGCGCCGCCAGGTGCTGGACTGGTCCCACGAGCTTCCGGCCGCGCCCGCCCGCCCAGGGATTCACGTGTTCTCGGACTACGCGCTCGATGAACTGGTGGACTACGTGGACTGGACGCCGTTCTTCCAGGCGTGGGAACTGAAGGGTCGCTTCCCGGACATTCTCGACGATCCGCGCGTGGGCGGCGAGGCAACCCGGCTGTACCGCGACGCCCGTGCGCTGCTGGATCGCATCGTGTGCGAGCGACTGCTCACCGCGCGCGCGGTGATCGGGATCTTTCCCGCCGCGCGCTACGGAGCGGACGACGTGCACGTGTACGCCGACCGTGAGCGCCGCTCGGTGCGCGCGGTGCTGCACTTCCTCAGGCAGCAGAACGAGAAGCCGCCGGGCCGGCCCAACCTGTGTCTGGCGGACTTGGTCGCGCCCTCAGGCAGCGGCGTGGAGGACTGGATCGGAGCGTTCGCCGTCACCGCCGGCCACGGACTCGAGGAACTGGTGCGGGACTTCGAGCGCGCCAACGACGACTACAGCGCGATCATCGCCAAGGCGCTGGCCGACCGACTGGCCGAGGCATTCGCCGAGCGGATGCACGAGCGGGTGCGGCGCGAGTTCTGGGGTTACGCGCCTGACGAGTCGCTCGACAACGAGGGGTTGATCGCGGAGCGGTTCCGCGGCATCCGACCCGCGCCCGGCTATCCCGCTTGCCCCGATCACACCGAAAAGCGCACCCTGTTTTCGCTTCTGGACGTGGAACGCACCGCCGGCATAACGCTTACCGAGAGCTGCGCCATGTGGCCCGCGGCCGCGGTGAGCGGCTGGTACTTCGCCCATCCGGCGTCTCACTACTTCGGCGTCGGCCGCATCGGCCGCGACCAGGTGGAGGACTACGCCGCCCGGAAGGGCTGGAGCATCGAGGAGGCCGAGCGCTGGCTGGCCCCGATCCTGGCGTACAATCCCTGACCTCTAACCCCTGACCCCCGACCCTGATCTCTTGCCACTGCGCGACCTGATCTCCGACTCCCGCGCCCACGTGTTCGACGGCGCAATGGGCACGATGCTCTACAGCAAGGGCGTGTTCATCAACGCCTGCTACGACGAGCTGGCGGTGAAGAACCCCGACTTGGTACGCGAAATCCACCTCGCGTACGTGAAGGCCGGAGCCGAGATCATCGAGACCAACACCTTCGGCGCCAACCCGCTCAAGCTTGGCCATTACGGGCTGTCCGACCAGACCGAGGCGATCAACGCGGCAGCGGCGCGGCTGGCGCGCGGCGCAGCCAACACCCGCGCACTGGTGGTGGGGGCGATCGGCCCGCTCGGAGTACGGCTGGAGCCGTTCGGCGAGCTGGGCAAGGACGAGGCGTTCGCGCACTTCCGGCGTCAGGCCACGGGCCTGGAACAGGGCGGCGTGGATGGGTTCATCCTCGAGACCTTTGCCGATCTGGACGAGCTGCACCAGGCGCTGCTGGCCGCGCGCGCCGTGAGCGACAAGCCGGTGTTTGCGCAGATGACGCTCACCGAGGACGGCCGCACCCCGTACGGCACCGATGTCGAGACCTTCACGCGGGCGCTCGATGAGTGGGGCGCCGACGTGATCGGCGTCAACTGCTCGGTCGGGCCACAGGGAGTGCTGGAAGCCGTGGAGCGGATGGCCAGGGTGACCAGTCGCCCCATCTCGGCGCTGCCTAACGCGGGCCTGCCACGGGAGATCGGCCAGCGCAAAATCTATCTCGCCTCGCCGGAGTACTTTGGCACCTACGCCAAGCACCTGGTCGAGGCCGGGGCGCGGTTCGTGGGCGGCTGCTGCGGCACCACGCCGGCCCACATCCGCGAGGTCGCGGCGTTCGTCGCCAGCGTCTCGCCGCGCCGGGTGGCGCAGGTCGTGGTCGAGCCGGCGACCGAGCAGCGGGCCGTGGAGCCGGCGCCGCTCGCCGAGCGGTCGCGGTGGGGCGCGAAGCTCGCGGCCGGGCAGTTCCTCACCACCGTGGAGATCGTCCCGCCGCGCGGCGTGGACGCGAGCGCGATGATCGAGAGCGTGCGGCAGCTCAAGGAGGCCGGGATCGACGCGGTGAACGTGCCTGACGGCCCGCGCGCTCAGAGCCGGATGGGAGCGCTGCTTACCAGCCTGCTGATCGAGCGCGAGGTCGGCCTCGAGACCGTGACCCACTACTGCTGCCGCGACCGCAACCTGCTTTCGATGCTGTCGGACCTGTTGGGCGCGGCGGCGCACGGACTGCGCAACCTGCTGATCATCACCGGCGATCCGCCGAAGATGGGCCCGTACCCCGAGGCCACGGCGGTGTTCGACATCGACTCAATCGGCCTCACGAACCTGGTGAACCGACTCAATCACGGCCTGGATCCCGGCGGCAACTCGATAGGCAATCCCACCGGCTTCGTGATCGGCGTGGGAGTCAACCCTGCGGCAGTGGACCTGGAGCGGGAGCTGAAGCGGTTCTACTGGAAGGTGGACGCCGGCGCTGAGTTCGCCGTGACCCAGCCGGTGTTCGACGCCGCGCAGCTGGAGCGGTTCCTGGAGCGGATCGAAGCGATGAAGATCCGGATCCCGGTCGTGGCCGGGATCTGGCCGCTGGTCTCGCTGCGCAACGCCGAGTTCCTGGCCAACGAAGTGCCGGGCGTAACCGTACCTGCAGAGGTGCTGAAGCGGATGGCGGCGGCCCAAGAGCGCGGCAAGGAGGCGGCGCTCGCCGAGGGCATTGCCATCGCGCGGCAGATGCTGGAGCGGGTGCGGCCGCTGGTGCAAGGGGTTCAGGTTTCGGCGCCGTTTGGGAAGGTGCCGACGGCGCTGGAGGTGTTTGCCTAGGAATCGGGGGTCGGCGATCAGGGATCCGGGGATCATGAGGGTCGGGCTCGCTGCCCTGGTTGCTGAGGCCGCATCGGCTCCCCGATCCCTAACCACTTCGCATCTTGCGACGCAGTGGTCCCGTCCGGCATCTTCCACTGACTGTACAATCTGGCGGGATAACGACTTACAACTGTGGTCCTGGACGGAATGGACCTTGCTGTACGTGGGGGCGTGGCGAGGAATTCGTGGCGTTCCCTGAGCGAGCGTGGGTTCACCATTCTCGAGGCGGTGGTGGTGCTGATCATTGTCGCCGCCGTAGTTGGTGCGCTCACGCCGGCCGTCCGGACCCAGCTGCTGCGGGCCCGCGTGAACCGGGCCGCGGGCATCGCAGCGGCGGACCTCTACCTCGCCCAGTCGCTGGCCGCGCGGCGGCGCTCGCCGGTGGTGGTGGTGTTCGACCAAGCCGCGAAGACCGTCACGCTCGCCGGATCCGACACCACCTTCCAGGTGCGCTACTACGGCAGCGAGGGCGAGTTCAACGTGCCGCAGTTCACGGCTTCGGCGACCTCGCTCCAGGTGCTGCCCAACGGCATGGCCAGCGCCAGCGTGAGCCTGACGCTGAGCGACGGGACGTACACGCGGGAAATCCGCATGAGCCGTGCGGGACAGATCCGTGTGGTGCGCTGAGACGCGGCTTTTCGCTGGTCGAGGTGATCATCGCGATCGTGATCTTCTCTGCAGTGATCCTGAGCCTGGCGGGACTAGCGTTCCAGATCGCCAAGCGCGGCACGCGGGCGACCGACCATGCGCTGTCGATGGCCGCGATGAAGACGGCGGCCGACAAAGTCGCCGCGGTGCCTTACGACTCGCTAGTGGTGATTCTGAGGCCGGACACCCTGGTGAGCGGCAACGCCCGTGTGATCGTCACCTATCAGGTGGACTCGGTCTCCGCCACCAGGAAGAACGTCAGGGTCGTTGCGAGGTCGAGCGTCGCGGGTTCGAAGCCGGACACGCTGGTTATCCCACGGGGCCGCTACCGCTACCCGATTCCGCTGAAATGAGCGCTAGGCGGGGCTTTAGCCTAGCTGAGATGATGGTTGCCCTGGTCGTGGCCGGGGTGATCGGGATCGCGCTCACGCGGCTGGTGGTGAGCCAGTCGCGGTTCGTAGCGCTCCAGGACGGATTAATGCGGGCGCGAGCCGGCGCGCGAGCCGGGTTCAACGTCGCGCTCTCCGAGCTGCGCTCGGTCACGTTCGGCGGCCTGATAACCGCGAAGGCTGACACCGTCGAAGCGCGGGTCCCGCTCGCGTTCGGCGTGGCGTGCGGGCAGCCCTCGGGCGGCCAGCAGGCGATTCTGCTGCTGCCATATGATTCCGCAACGCTGGCCGCGGCCACTGTCGACGGGTTCGCGTGGCGCGACGCCGCGGGAGCCTGGCAGTTCATTTCGCCGGCGAGCGTCACCAGCATGAGCGCCTCATCCAGCTACTGCACCAGCACGTCATACGCGGACCCGGCGATCTCGAGGCCGACGGGCTGGAGGATCATCACGGTGAGCCCTAACGATGTCGACACCGAAGTCGGCACCACTGTCTACCTGTACCACACCGTGCGCTACCGGCTGGGACCATCGGCGCAACTGAGCGGCCGCCGCGCCCTGTGGCGGCTGGCGGGCGGCACCGAGGAGGAACTGGCGGTGCCCTTCGACACCAGCTCGCACTTCAGCTTCCTGGTCGGCAGCCGGCTCACGCCGCAGGCCACCGCGCCGGCGGCACTGGACAGCGTGCGCGGGTTGCGCCTCAAACTGGTGGGGCAGAGCGAGGAGAGTCCCGAGGGCAGGTCCCGCCCGGCCAGCTTCACCATGACCACTGACATCGTGTTCATCAACCGTGTCACGCGCTGACGGCCGGCGGGGCTTCATCCTCGCCACAACGCTGCTGGTGATGGTGCTGCTCACCGTCATGCTGACGGCGGCGTTCGTCATGGTGTCGGCCGAGTACCGGACCACGACCAGCTCGCACGGTTCCACGCGGGCGCTGAACTTCGCGCAGGCCGGGCTCGAGTCGTACCTGGCCGAGGCGCACAACCTCTCCAGTGGGTACGACTCGACCCACTACTCCTTCTCCGGCGGGTACGCGCGCGTGGTTGCGCGCAGGCTCCGCGATTCCACCGCCTCCGTCTCGCAGCTGTGGGTGATCTACTCGACCGGCCTCGACACCAGCCGCCAGTTGGTCTCGGAGGGCGGCGGAGGGCAACGGGTCGTGGCTCAGCTGGCCACTCTGGATCCGGGTCAGCTTCCCTACCGCGCGGCGATGGTTGCCGCCAACGGGGTACTGATGTCGGGCAGCGGCAGCAACCCGATCACGTGCGACGACTTCGGGTTTACGACCCCGGGCTGCATCACCGCGGCTCGCCACGACACCACTGGCCTGACGACGAGCACGGGCAACTACACTGGC
>DATMBH010000253.1:0-5381 GCA_035559335.1 Gemmatimonadales bacterium | reverse complement strand
GCGGCATGTCGAGTTTCATGGCAGGATGGCGGCGAGCGCTGCGGCGGCACCCGCCGCTGCAGCCTGGCGCTCTTCGCCGCTGGCGCGGTTCGCTGACGGCAGCCTTCGCTCGGCCATTGTACTTGCGACGATCCTGAACCGACCGGTCGGCGATCGCTGATCCGGTCCACTGGAGGCCACACCATGACCGATTTCCGCCGGCCGGTGCAGCGACCCGGGCGCGCGGCGATGCTCGTCATAGCGCTGGTCACCGTCCTGTCCGCGGGTTTACCGGGCGCGGCCCAGTCGCAGCGCGCGGCGGCGAGCGGGATGATACTGCAGCGCCAGCCGGATCACGCGCTGCTGGGCAGCGACGGCTGGTTCACATTGTACGGCGTCGGGGTGCTCGACTCCGTGGTGCGTGCAGTCAACGCGCGGGTGCGGATCACCGGACGCATCACGCTGACCGGTTCGGAGTGCACTGCCTTTGACCACGGGCAGTACCGGGATCTGTCGCGCACGCTGGAGATCTGCTACGACCTAGCGGACTCGGTTCTCGCCTCCGGCATCAGGACCTGGCGCAGCGGCGACGTGTGGCAAAGCATCCGCGCTGTGACGTTTCTGGTGTTCCACTCGGCCGGCCACGCCGTGATCAGTGTGACCGGCATGAGCTTCTCGGGCAGCGAGGAGGATGCGGCAGACCAGTTCGCGGCGTGGGTCGTGCTGACCTCGAGCCGTCCCACATCGAGCGATGGGCTGGTGAACTTCATCACCCTTCAGGCCGGCGCCGAGCTGCTCGCATCGCGGGACACGCTTCTGGCCGCACGCGCGCGCAACCTGGAGTGCTACATCGTCGGCGCGCTGGGCCGGATCCAGGGCGACCTGTCGCCTCCGAGTGGCCGGACCCAGGAGGAGTGCGAGCGCGAGTGGCGCAGCGTCGACGGGACCTGGAGTACCATGATCGGGCGACCGGTCCGCGCGGTGCGACGCAGCGGTTCGTAGGAGCGACGGCCGTACCGTCGTATATTGGTGTGACGCCCGAGTGGTGGAATGGCAGACACGGCGGACTCAAAATCCGCTGCCGGCAACGGCGTGTGGGTTCGACTCCCTCCTCGGGCATAGGGGTCGGGGGTCGGCTGTCAGGGGTCAGGAAGCCTGGGCCGCTGGCTGGCCCGCCCATGACTTCGTAACCGGCCCTCATTTTTGTCACTCAGACCATAGGGATCAGCCACCTCCGAGCCCTGACCGCCGACCTCGATCCCCAACCCCTGATCCCGTGTTCAACCACCAGATCTTCGCGATGAGTTTCGCCCGCACGCTGGAGCTGCTGCGAGCGGTGAACCCCAACCGCGAGCAGCAGAAGGCGTCGTTTCGCGCGCTGTTCGCGCTGACGACGCTGGCGGCGGCGACGCTGCGCTGCTATGACGGCGTGCTGTCGGTTGATGACGTGGTGATCGCCGACGACCTACCTAACATCGCCGCGTTGAAGCGGGCGCTCGAGAGTCACGGCGCGCGCGAGGTGGCGATTGCGCGCGGCGTGCCGGCCGACGAGCTGTTGTTGGTGCTGCGCCTTTTGGCCGCCGAGCCCGCGGCGGCAGGTGGCGGACTGGCCTCGCGGCTGAGCGCCGAGGGCGCGCGGCACATCGCGGTGCTAGGCGAAGAACCCGAGCACCTCGAGCACCGGCCGGTGAGCGTGACGCAGGCGTTCGAGCTGGCGGCGCTGGAGGACGCTGCTTCGGCCGCGGGCGTGGGATCGGTGGCTGATGATGCGGGTGAGCCCGAGCCGGAGCCGCTGCTGGAAAGCGCAGCTGATTTTGTGACGGCTAGGGGGAGGGAGGGGACGGAGAGGGCAGAGGGCACAGAGGGGACAGAGGGGACAGAGGGGACAGAGGGGACGGTCGTTGCGGCGGCGGAGCCGAAGACGCCGCTGGAGGCGGCTCTCAGTCGCGTGATGCGCGATCCTTACGGCCCCGACATACTCGACCGGCTCACCGAGGCCAGTGAACAGATTCACGCCTGTCTGGGGCGGATGGAGCTGGAGCCGGCGCTCGAGGCAATCGCGGCCATTGCCGCGCTGGAGCCGCTGGCGCCGGAGGGTTCGCCGCGCAACAGCTACGGAATCGTGCTGCGCCGGACCCTGACGCGGGAGCTGCTGGAGCGGGCGGCGAAGCTGCTGCCTGACCCGCGCCTCATGCCCGTGGCCACGGCGGTGCTGCAACGGGGCAGGGCGGACGGCGTCGAGGTGGTGCTGGCACAGCTCACCACCGCCGAGGGAATGCGGGAGCGCAAGGCCTTCCTGGCTGCCTTGCGCACCATGCCGCACGGCACCGAGCAGGTGATCGCGATGCTCGACCACAAGCAGTGGTTCGTGGCGCGTAACATCGCAGAGCTGTTAGGCGAGATGCGGGTGGAAGAGGCAGTCAACGACCTGGGTCGCTTGCTGGGGCATTCCGACCAGCGGGTGCGGCGGGCGGCCGCGGTGGCGCTTGCGAAGATCGGTTCGGTGTCCACCGTGGAACCGCTGCGTCGCGCGCTGAAGGAGGGCACTCCGGAGCTGCGCGCCATGATCGCGGCGGGGATCAGTGGCGGGCCCAATACCAGAGGCCTCGCCATGCCGCTGGTGGCTCTCGCCGAGGCGGAAGAGAACCCCGAGGTGCTGCGCGAGTACTATCGCGCGCTCGGCCGAATCGGTTCCGCCGAGGCGCTGCAAGCCCTAACGAAGGCGGCCGAACCGGGCGGCAAGCTGCTCAACCGGAAGCCCACGGCCGTCCGCGTGGCGGCGATCGACGGACTGCGCGCGGCCGGCGCAGCCGGGCTGCGGGTCCTGCGTTCGCTGACGGAAGACACGGACAAGGCGGTGCGCGCCGCCGCGCAGGAGGCCTTGAAAGGCGCCGATCGTCAGGTCTCCTGACCTCCGAAGCCCGATCCCCGAACTCTCTCCACCGCTTCCCTTAGCTCGTTCACGTCGTATGGCTTCTGCAGAAATCCGTGCGCGCCTGCAGCCAACATCACCGCCGCCTCGCCTTCCGGCCCATAGCCGCTCGAGAGCAGGACGCGCGAGTCCGGCCGCCGCCGCCGGATCTCTCGCAACAGGCCCACACCTCCGCCCGGCAGCACGATGTCCAGGATGACAAGGTCCACCGGTCCCTGGTGCTGGTCGAGCAGCTGCAGCGAGGCGGGGCCGTCAGCAGCCTCCAACACCCGGTAGCCAAGCCGCAGCAGTACGCGGTGCAGCGACCGTCGAACCGACTCCTCGTCGTCCACAACCAGCACCACCATCTCACGTCCAGAAGCGGCCGGGCCCGTTGCCGCCAGCTGCGAAACCGGAATGTCAAGGTGAACGGCGGTCCCCGCTCCTGGCGCTGACTCGATCTCCACCGAGCCACCGTGGGCTCGTGCTACCCAGTAGACGCTCGCGAGTCCCAGTCCGGCGGACTCGAACATGGGTCGCGTCGAGAAGAACGGTTCGAGCGCCTTCGCTCTCGTGGCCTCGTCCATGCCGATGCCGTTGTCCCGTACCGTGAAGCGAACCCTCCCTGCCGCGATCGCCTTGGAGGTGAGCGACAGCGCCGGCGCCGGCACGTTCTCCATGGCCCGCAAGGCATTGATCGCCAGCTCGAACAGCGCCTGCACCATGTGGTCCTGGTCGGCAGCGATGCGGGGCAGGCCAGGTTCGGCCACGGCCTCGAACGCCACATGGCGGGGCAGGCTCATTCTGATCAGCGCCGCCGCGGACTCCACGACCGAGGCTGGCTCGACATCGGAGAGTGTCAGCGCTGAGTGCTGGGTGAAGCGCTGCAGCGCCTTGGTGAGCGTGCGGCCTCGGCGCACCGCCTCCGCGATTTCGTCCAGCATGGTCGCGCGCTCGTCGCCGGCCAGTTGCTCCCTGAGGAGCGAGGTGTTGGTAAGGATCCCGCTCAGCAGATTGTTGAACTGGTGGGCCATGCCCGCCGACATCCGGCTCAGCGCATCAAGGCGGTCTTGCTCAGCGCGGTGGCGCTCCGCGGCCAGGCGAGCGCTGATGTCGCGGATGACCACCTGGATGAGCGGTCCGCCATCGGATGACGTCCGGGTGAGCGCCGCCTCGGTATCGCGTGTCGATCCATCGGCGCGGCTAACGCGGCACCTCCACGTACCTGCCGCCTCGGCTACCACATCCTCCCGGTGCTCCACTACGAACTCCACATGCGACTGCAGCTGGCTGCCGATCAGTTCTTCGATCCGGCGACCTACCAGCGCGGCGAATGCCTGGTTGGCGCTCACCACCAGCCCCGAAGGCTTCGTCAGCACCATTGCATCGCCGGCGTCCTCGAACAGCTGCCGGTAGCGTTCCTCGGAGGTCCGCACCGCGCGCTCCAGCCGCTCGCGCAGCCAGGCAACTCCCACGGATGCAGCGAGGCCTACCAGGAGGACCAGGAACAACCTCGTGTGGATCCACTCAGGGTGGCCGGGCCGCGCGATCCAGTACTCCTGGACAATCCAGATCATCCCGGCCGTCACTATGACCGAGACTAGCGCGTGGAAGCGCAGTGGCCAGGGCGCCAGACCTGCGAAGCCCATCATGGTGGCGAGGCCGAACAGCGTGCTCTCCCAGGTCAGCTCCGGAACCAGAGCACCATGCAACGTGATGTAAGCGCTGACCGTGACGCCCAGCAGCACGGCAAGCGCTCTCAACTGGGGAACTGAGCGGGATGGTGTGGCGGCCAAGGCGATCAGCCCATAGACCGCGAGTGCCCCGACGTCCACGAGCAGCGCCATGTGGCTCGCGCGCTCGGGGAGGTCCCAGCGGATCGCAGCAAAGGGCAGGGTGGCTAACGCCAGGAGCCCGGCCCCGACCCGGGTCGCGCGAGAGCCAGCGATCACAGCGGTTCGAGCGCGTGTCTCCATGGGCTCTATAAACTACCGTCCTAATTGACGCGCCGCGCCCGGGGCTGCACTTTTTCGCCGCACAGGCGGTGCGCTCTGCGGCGGGGCTCTGTGATCTGTATCGCGGTCCTGATGGCGCCCACCTCTTAACGTGTCATACAACCGCGTTCCGGTTCTTGAACCTTAGAAGACGGGAACTGCCCTGAACCGACGGTTTCTCCGCCGGACCTTGGGTCTGTTCGCCGCCCTGTTTCTCGTCAGCTGTTTTGGCGAGCCGACCGGGCCGGAGTTGCGGCGTGGACGGATAGCCCTTGCCCCTCGGTTTCAGAACCCCCTCGCGCCGCTGCTGGTGGACTTTGACCGGGTGCGGATCCGCCTCGACCGGGTCGGCGCCGGCGGTACGGCGCTCGATACGCTGGTGCTGTTTCCGCCCGACTCGAACTCGATCTCGCTCGACCTGACCGTACCGGTCGAGGGCACCCGTCAGAACTTTACTGTCACACTGGCGCTGATCAACGCCGCGGGCGACACGGTGT
>DATMBH010000252.1:0-10717 GCA_035559335.1 Gemmatimonadales bacterium | reverse complement strand
GAGGAAGACCACCCGCCGTTCGGGGTCGGCATGATCGGCGTGGATCTATCCGACCGGCGGCGCGCCGAAGCCGAGCGCAGACGCCTCGAGTACGGCGTCGCCCAGGCACAAAAGCTCGAGAGCCTGGGGCGCCTGGCCGGCGGCATCGCGCAGGAACTGCACAGCATCGTCGCCGCCATCGCGGCCAACGGCGGCCTGGTGCTCCAGCGACTGGAGCGCGGCACCCCGGCCTACTTCGAGGTGGAGCGGGTAATCGCGGCCGCCGACCGCGCGGCTCGGCTCACACGCCAGATGCGCTCCTACGCCGACCACGCCGCAACCGCCATTGACATGCTGGACGTCAATTCGGTCATCGAGGAGCTCGGCGACCTGCTGGGCGTGATCATCTCGGCCAACGTTAGGCTCGAGCGCCAGCTTGCGCCCGGACTGCCCGCGGTCAGGGCCGACCGCACCCAGCTCAGCCAGCTGGTGCTCAACCTGGTGAGCAACGCGGCCGAGGCCACCGAGGAGCGGGGCGGACGCGTGCTGGTGCGCACCGACTGGCTTCGCCGCGACGAGATCAGCTTCGATGACTATCGGCTGGCTTGCGACCGCAGCGCCGAGCAGTGGGTCGTGCTGGAGGTGACCGACGACGGAACCGGCATGAGCCCGGAGGCCGTGGAGCGGATCTTCGATCCCTTCTACACCACCAAGGGAGCCGGGCGCGGGCTCGGCCTGGTGGCCGCCCTGGGCATCGTGCGTCAGGCGGGCGGAACGCTGAAGGTGACCAGCACTTCGGGCTCAGGCACCACATTCACCGTGCTGCTGCCCGCGGTGCCGGCGCACCTGACCAGCAACGAGCGCGCCAGGGCGTGGGTGCCACGCGCCGCGACCAGCTGATCAGGCCCGTTCCAGTCACTCCTGTTCGTTCTTCCCTGCCCCCACGACCCTCCGGCTGGGGTAAAGCGGGCCGCCCTCCCACGACGGCGCCGCGTCCGGATAGCTTACCACGCCCGGGAGGCTACATGAAGCGTGGCGTGGACTACATCGGTGTTGGCGTCGGGGCGCTCATCGAGGACGGCGCCGGACGGGTGTTCCTTTCCAGGCGCGGCCCCCAGTCCCGCAACGAGCGCGGTCTGTGGGAGTTCCCCGGCGGCAGCGTCGAGTTCGGAGAAAGGCTCGAGGACGCGCTCAAGAGGGAGATGCGCGAGGAGTACGGCGTGGAGATCGAGGTCGGCGAGCTGCTGGATGTGGTGGACCATATCCTGCCTGACGAACGCCAGCACTGGATCTCGCCCACATACATCTGCCGCATCCGCAACGGCGAGCCGCGTATCATGGAGCCAGGTAAGAGCTCCGCGATCGGCTGGTTCGCGCTCGATGAGGTTCCGCGGGAATTGAGCCAGATCACGAAGTTCAACTTGGAGCACTATCGGGCCAGGGTGGCAGCGAGGTGAGCGCCACGCTCCCCGAACGCGCCGCGCGCCACGGCGGCCGCGTCGCGATCTGGTCAGCGGGCAGATCGTTCAGCTACGACGAACTTCAGCACGCTGCGACGCAGGCCGCTACGGTGCTGCTGGACGGACGGAGCGACCTGGCGGAAGAGCGGGTGGCGTTTCTCGTTCCGCCTTCGTTCGAGTATGTCGCAACCCAGTGGGGCATCTGGCGCGCCGGCGGAACGGCAGTCCCGCTGCCGCTGTCGGCGCCGCCCGCCGAGCTGCGCTACATGATCGAGGACGCCGACGCGGCGCTGGTTGTGGCGAGCCCTGAACTTGCCGGGCTCATTCGTCCCATCGCCGAGACGCGTGGTGTGCGCCTGGTGACCACAGCCGAACTCCTGGCGGGCGATCTGGGACCGCTCCCTCTGGTTGAGCCGCGGCGGCGCGCCATGATCGTGTACACCAGCGGCACCACCGGCCGGCCCAAGGGCGTGGTCTCGACCCACGCGGCAATCCTGGCCCAGGTGGACGCATTGCTGGAAGCGTGGGAATGGTCGCCCGATGACCGGGCCCTGCTGGTCCTGCCGCTGCACCACGTGCACGGCATCGTCAACGTGGTCTGCTGCGCGCTCGCATCCGGCGCCGCCTGCGAGATGCACCGCGGCTTCGATGCCGCGGCCACATGGGCGCGACTGGCCTCCGGTGACATAACGGTCTTCATGGCAGTTCCCACCATCTACCGGAGGCTGATCGCGGCATGGGAGGCCGAGGCGCCGGAGCGCCGCCGCGAGCTGAGCGCAGCCGCCGCGAGGTTGCGGTTGATGGTGTCCGGCTCGGCCGCGCTCCCGGTGCAGACCCTGGAGCGCTGGCGCGAAATCACCGGACATGTGCTGCTGGAACGCTACGGGATGACCGAGATCGGCATGGCGCTTTCCAACCCGCTGCGCGGCGAGCGGAGAGCGGGAAGCGTGGGCCTTCCGCTGCCGCGCGTCGAGGTCCGCCTGGTGGACGAGACAGGCGCGCCGGTGGCGCACGGAACACCGGGAGAGCTGGAGGTGCGCGGGCCCAACGTGTTTCTCGAATACTGGCGGCGAAAGGACGCCACCGCGGCCGCCTTCAGGGACGGCTGGTTCCGCACCGGAGACATGGCTGTGCTCGAGGACGGGCGCTACCGCATCCTGGGACGCACCAGCGTTGACATCATCAAGACCGGCGGCGAGAAGGTCTCTGCGCTCGAGATCGAGGAGGTGCTGCGCACGCACCCGGCGGTCGCCGAATGCGCGGTCGTGGGCGTCGCCGATCCGGAGTGGGGCGAGCGCGTGAGCGCGGCCGTGGAACTCAGACCAGGTGCCGGCCTCACGCTGGAGGAACTCGCGTCATGGGCCAGAGAGCGGCTGGCGCCGTGGAAGGTGCCGAAGGCGCTGGTCGTCGTTGGCGAGCTGCCGCGCAACGCGATGGGCAAGGTCACCAAGCCGGACGTGGCGCGGCTGTTCGGAGTGCCCAACGTGCCGCGACCTTCGAGGTTCTGAACGATGAACGCAACCTGATGCGCGGCTCTGGACGCTTCCTCTACCTGTGCTTCCCATGCCTCGGCCGAATCTGAACCCTGCACACCTTCACGCTTCAAACCTCCGGGTTGATTGCCTCCGACCTGATGACGGCACCGGCGGCGAAAAGGATACGGCCGCTCAGTGCTGCGACCACCCGTCACAACATCGCACCTCCGGAGTCGCTACGTAGGTACTCACGGCGCGGCCTGGCCGAATTGGCAAATCCGACCATATTGGTAGCATTATCATGTCCGAAACCGCCCTTGTCAGCGCCGACCGGGTGTCAGACGCCACGGTGCCAACTGTACCACGCCACTACGACCGTGTGGAGCGTACCGCCGCCCTGGTCGGTCTGGTCGCCATCTACTTTGTCGCGGGGAAACTCGGACTCCAGCTGGCGTACCTGCATCCCAGCGCCACGCCAATTTGGGCCCCTACCGGCATCGCGATCGCTGCCTGCCTGCTGCTGGGCACCTGGGCGTGGCCGGCGGTGTTGCTGGGGGCTTTCCTAGTCAACATCACCACCGCGGGCACCGCCCTCACAGCGTTAGGCATCGCCACCGGTAACACGCTCGAGGCTCTGGCCGGGGCCTGGCTGGTGCGCCGCTACGCCTCGGGACGGCTGGCCTTTGACCGGGCCAACGACGTGATTCGCTTTGCCATTCTGGCGGCGGCGCTGGCGCCGCTCATCAGCGCCACTGTCGGCGTCGGCGCCCTGCTGGCCGGCGGCCTGGCGACCTGGAACGGCGCACCTCCCGTATGGCTCACTTGGTGGCTGGGCGACGCCGCCGGAGCGCTGGTCGTGGCCCCGGTGCTGGTGACTTGGAATGCCAATCCGCTGCTGCGCTGGAACAGCGCCCGCGCGCTCGAGGCTGCGGCGCTGGCGACCGCGACGCTGGTCACGGGCACTGTTGTGTTCGGCGGACTAGTCCCGGGGATCCAGCCCACCTACCCGCTTGCGATCCTGTGCATGCCACTGCTCATCTGGGCTGCGTTCCGGTTCGAGCAACGCGGCACCGCTCTTACACTGCTCGCCATCAACGCCATGGCCGTCGCCGGCACCCTGTCCGGGCACGGCCCGTTTGCGCGTCCCGCACGCAACGAGGAGCTGTTGCTGCTGCAGGGGTTCGTGTGGGTCGCGTCGCTCACAACTCTTACGCTGGCCGCCGTGATCGCCGAGCGCAGGCGACTCGAGGCGCGGCTGCGGCAGCTCGCCGGCACCGACGACCTGACCGGGCTGGCCAACTATCGCACGCTGATGACCACGCTGGAGCGGGAAATCCGGCGCACCATCCGCAGCGGACGACCGTTCGCGGTGCTGTTCCTTGATGTGGATCGCCTGAAGGCCATCAATGACAGCCACGGCCACCTCGTCGGCAGCCGGGCCTTGCGGCGCGTCGCCGAGGTGCTGGTGAAGTCGTGCCGCATGACCGACACGCCCGCGCGCTACGGGGGCGACGAATTCGCGATCGTGTTGCCCGAGTCGCACGGCGATGCGGCGAGAACGGTCGAGCGCCGCGTGCATGAGTGGCTGATCACCGATCAGGAGGAGCCGCGCCTGTCGGTCAGCTGTGGCATCGCCGAGTGCCCGCGTGACGGCACCAGCATCGCGGACCTGCTGGCCGTGGCCGACCGGGCTCAGTACGAGGCCAAGCGGGCACGGTACGCCGCGCCTCGACCCGCTGCTACGGACGCCCTAACGCAGCACTGATCCTCGCCAGGTGGTGGTAGCTGTGCTGCAGGGCGTGGTCCTCGATGAAAAACTGGCAGGTAAGAGGTGCGTCGAAGTTGAGCGAGACCGGCGCGGCGCGGTCCAGCTCGTCATCTGAGAGCGCCCGCACGGCCGCCGCCGCGTCGGCGCTGTTCCGCCTCAAGAGCTCCAGCGCTTCCGCCTTCGTGACCGATGCGTGCTCCCGCGCATGGTCAGCGTTCATCCGATCCACGACTTCCTTGGTCACGCCGGTGATCGGCTGACCCATGGCCAGCAACCGCGCCAGCTTGATCTCCAGCGGATACACGCTCGCCACGTGGTGCACGATCACTCCTGCGGGCCGGCCGTCGGGCGGCACGGACTTGCGCCACTCCTCATCGGTCATGCTGTCCGCCAGCGCGGCCAGCGCCGAGGCACCCCGCTCCAGGCGCTCGGCGAGCAGTTCTGCACGCCGGCCCATTGGCACCCCTCGTTTGATGGCTGATGGTGTAAGTCTATCCGGCGGCAAGAGCGCCTGCAAGCCGCGGCAACCCGATGGGATTCGCCGCCTGGATCGCAGCCGCGAGCGCTAGCACCTGTTCCTCACCACGCGGACGCCCCACAACCTGCAAGCCGACCGGAAGCCCGTCGGGATCGAGGCCGCACGGCACCGAAGCCACCGGAAGTCCGGACAGACTCAGAACGAAGGTCGGCGCGATCCAGTCCACATAGGTCTGCATCTTCTTACCGGCCACCGTGTCAGGGTAGTTCTGCTCTACGGGAAACGGCGGAACCGCCATCGTGGGCGTGAGCAGATGGTCATAACGCTCGAACAAGACGCGGAACCGGCGCCACACCTCGCCACGCACGCGCTCAGCAGCACCTAATGTGCGCGGATCCGCGGCCAGTCCGGCCCTGGTGTTGTTGCGGACGTTGACCCCGAACTCCTCGATGCGCTCCAGCCGATCCTGCATCCACGCTACGAACCAGTAACCGCGCAGCGCCAGGAACGCGTCCCGTGCCTCCGACAGATCGAAGCTGACCTCGTCCACACGCGCGCCCGCGGACTCGAGCGCCTCAGCAGCGCGCCGGCACACCGACTCGATCGCTGGGTCCACCCCGATCCCAGCTACGTCCGGACACCATGCCAGCCGCAACCCCTGCACCGGATCGCGACGCACCGCCGCCACGAAGTCGCGACCTTCCACCGGCTGGCACAGCGGCGCGTCCTCACTCGGCCCGCACACCGCCTGGAGCATCAGCGCAACATCTTCCGCCGTGCGACCCATCGGCCCGGTGACCTGCAACGTGTCCCACACCCAGTCGGAGGGATGGGTCGGCACCAGACCAGGCGATGGCCGCAGCCCCACCACTCCGCAGAACGAGGCGGGTATCCGCAGCGAGCCGCCAAGGTCGGTGCCCTCGGCAAGCCCGATCATGCCGCACGCCAGGGCGGCCGCGCCGCCGCCGGTCGAACCGCCCGCGCTGCGCGAGGTGTCCCACGGATTCCTGGTGCGCCCGAATACGTCATTCCAGGTATTCCCGCCGGCGGCGAACTCCGGCGTGTTGGTCTTGCCGAGTATTACCGCTCCAGCAGCACGCAACCGCCTCACGACCAGCGCGTCCTCGTCAGGCACGTTGTCGGCGTAGAGGGGAGAACCATACGTGGTTCGCAGCCCGGCCACCGGCGTCACATCCTTTATTCCCACCAGCACGCCGGCCAGCAGCCCCACGTCCTCGCCGGCAGCGATGCGACGGTCAAGATCTCGCGCATCATCGAGCGCGCGCGGATTGAGCGTCACGACGGCGTTGATCTGGCCGTTGAAACGCTCCACTCGCTCCAGGGCCGCCGCGACCACGCTCTCGGCACTGGCTACGCCCTCCCGCACCAGCCTCGCCGTCTCCGCGGCCGTCGCTATCATTATCCTGCTCCCTATTCCCTGTTGCCTGCTCCCTAAGCTTTCGGCCACTGCCCCAGGAACGCGACCGTTCTGCAGAACGCTGCTTCCCCGCCCCTGAACTTCCACGGGAACGTGCCGACGATGCAGCGCCGGTTCTGAAGCTCCGGCGCGTCGATCTCTCCGCCCACGTTCTCGATGTGCATGCAGTCGTGCGGAAACAGCGCGTTGTGAGTGAGCTGATAGGCGGAGTCAGGGAACATCTTCGCCACGCCCTTCGGGCCGCCGAACTTCTTCTCGGCCAGCGCGCGCACCCGGTCGCAATGCCCGTGCATGCCCTTCCCCAGGAACCGGCCGATCGGGAGGTTCATCGGATGGTCGGTGGAGACGCAGTCCACTCCCCAGATGTGGATCTTCTTCTTGAGCAGCCACGGCACCATGTCGGGATGCGCGCCGGGATGCAGGTGAATGTAGCGCTCCTCGTCAGGCTCGGCGCCGAACTGCGAGTAGCGGTGCCAGCCGGTGTGGAGTATCAGCAGGTCGCCCTGCTTCACCTTCACGCGTTTCTCGATCATCTGGGGGGTGTATACCGCGAGATCGCTCATCTCCTCGCGCAGGTCCACGATTACACCAGGACCGCACAGCCACTCCACCGGAATTTCGTCTATGGTGCGGCCCGCGGTCACGAAGTGCCGCGGCGCGTCCAGGTGCGTGCCCATGTGGTTGGAGGTCTGAATGTACTGCGCGTTCACCCCGTGCTCCGCCTTGCGCTTGATGTACTTCACCTCGAACGGCGGGTAATAGGGCCAGAACGAGACCTCCTGGTTCAGTGGCTGGGACAGATCGTAGATGCGCATTGAGCCTCCCTAGGTGGTGGGGCGATAAGGCGGTATGGCCGTAAGAGCGTGGTGGTCGCCTGCTTACCGCCCGACCGCCTTAAGGCCCCTACCACCGCCCATCATCATGTAGTAAAGCACGAACGCAGAAGCCGCCGCCGAGAACCAGGCGCCGCTGAACAGAAACCGCACCGACTGGTGCAGCAGCCCCGCCAGCGCCACTAGCACTCCGCCGGCGGTGGCGATCACCGCGGCGCGATTGACGCCGCTCCCGTACCAGTACGCGCCACCCTCCCGATACAGCTCGGCGACATCGAGGATCCCCCGCCGCAGCATCACGTAGTCGCACACCAGAACGCCCCCGACCGCGCCCAGCAGTCCGGAGTAACTGATCAGCCAGGTCTGGTAGGAGTCCAGCAGCTGCCATGGCATGATCAGGACGCCGATGGCCGCAGCGATCAGGCCGCCCAGCCGGTAGTTGATTCGGCGCGGACTGAGATTGGCGAAGCTGTTAGCGGGCCCCACCACGTTGGCCGCGATGTTGGTGGTTAGCGTCGCCACCAGCACAACCACGAGCGCAACCAGCCCGAGCAGGGGATTGTCTCGTTCCACCGTCAGGCGCCCAATTAGCGTGACGGGGTTCCAGATCGCCTCGCCATACATGAGCACCGTGGCGCTGGTCACCGCCAGGCCGATGAATGCGAACAGCGGCATGGTAACCAGCAAACCCAGCGACTGGCCCGCCACCTGGTCCCGCTGGCTCCGGAAGTAGCGTGAGAAGTCAGGGATGTTCAGCGCCAGCGTGGCCCAGTAGCCCACCATCGCCGTGACCCACGGGACGAACAGCCCGAGCATAAATCCGCCTGACGGCCGGCTGGTCGTGGCCGCCACCAATGCGCCTGATTCGCGCAGCACCACTCCGATTCCGCCGGCCCTCGACGTCGCCCACCACAGCAGCGCCAGGCCGGTAACGATCAGGAACGGCGCCGAGATCGTCTCCAGCCACTTGATGGACTCCGTCCCGGCCCACACGAAGTAAAGATTGATCAGCCAGAACAGCCCGAACCCTAAGAACGATGGCGCACTGTGGCCCATGAAGGCGGCTCCTCCACCGATGTCGCGCCACGCCGGCCACACGATGCCGATTATCTCGCTGATCGCCAGTCCGCCGACCCAGGTCTGGATCCCGAACCAGCCACAGGCCACGATCGCGCGCAGCAGCGCCGGCAGGTGCGCGCCGCTCAGTCCGTAGGAAGCCCTGGCGTACACCGGGAACGGGATACCGTGACGCGTGCCGGCGTGAGCGTTGATCAGCAGCGGCACCAGCGTTATGGCATTGCCGAGGAAGATCGCGAGCAATGCCTGCCACCAGTTCATCCCAGCCTGGATCAGCGCGGCCGCCAGCATGTAGGTCGGGATACACACGCTCATCCCCACCCACAGCGAGGCGATGTGCCACTGGTTCCAGGTTCTCCGCTCCATCGGCACTGGAGCGAGGTCGTCGTTCAGATATCGCGGCACCCCGCCCTCCGCCCTCTCAACCACTCCGCCCTCCGCCAGCTGCGCGCTTCACCGCCCTCTCGACCACCCTCTTCACCAGAACCCTCACCAGGCTTTTCCGGTAGCCGCCTGACGCATGTATGTCACTCGGCGGCTCGAGCTCGCGAATCGCCTCCTCGGCAGCGTCTGCAATCGCCTTGGCGTCAGCCGCCCGCCCGATCAGCGCCTGTTCCGCCCCGGACGCGCGCATCGGTCCGTCGCCCACGCTCAGCAGGGTAATCCGCGCGCTCGTGCACACGCCGCCCTCGCTCGACGTCACCGCAGCGGCCACTCCGGCCAGCGCAAAATCTCCGTGCCGCCGCGCCACCTCGTCGAATGCCCACCCGGTTCGCGGCGAAAGCACCGGCACCCTGACCTCGACCAGCAGCTCGCCGGGCGCGAGTGCGGTGGCGAACAGACCGGTGAAGAACTCTGCAGCCTGCACCGTGCGCTCGCCGGACCTGCTGCGGACAACGAACGCCGCGCCGAGCGTCACCATGACGGCTGGAAGCTCCGCGGCCGGGTCGGCGTGGGCCAGGCTCCCTCCCAGCGTTCCGCGGTTCCTGATCTGCGGGTGCGCCACGTGCGGCATCGCTTCCCGGACCAGCGGAGCGGCCGCCGCCACTGACTCGTCATGCTCCAGCGTCACGTGCCTTGTCATGGCCCCCAGCAGCAGCGTTCCGTTGTCGCGTCGCACGTAGCGCAGTTCGGCAATGTTCCCCAGGTCCACCAGCGCTGCCGGACGAGCCAGGCGGAAGTTCAGTGCCGGAATAAGGCTCTGCCCGCCGGCCAGCGGTTTGGCGTCCTCGCGAGCGGCCAGCAAGTCCAGCGCTTCCTCAAGCGTTCGCGGCGCGTAGTATTCGAATGGCGCCGGCTTCACCGCGCCGCCCCGAGCCGCTCGCGCAGGGCCCGGTTCAGCTCCTTAAGGCCCTGCTTCGTCATCACCCGGCTCACCGAATCCAGCAGCCGCTGACCCACGGCCGCGATGGTGCCGCCCACCCTGAGCTCGGCGCGATACCGCATCTCGGTCCCTGACGCCACACCCGCCAGTTGCACTCGCGCGGTCCCGGCCACGAAGCCCAGCGCGCCGCGGGCGTCGATGTTCATGGTGTAGCCCCTAGCGGGACTCGCGTTCGAGACGGTTACACCAAGGTCGAAGGAGGCCGCCGAGATCGGCCCGAGCCCCACTTCCATGGTGCCTGCGTAGCGACCATCTTCGACCAGCGTGAAGGCGCGCGCGCCCGGCATCACACCGCGCAGCACGTCAGCGTCGAGCAGCAGCTCGTACACCGCCTCGGGCGGACCGTCGAACTCGAAGCTTCCCTCGATCGCCAGCACCCGCCCCGGCCCGGCGACCGGAGTCGGCGTGGCAATCCTGGTGCTGCGCGCTTCCTGCACCAGCTCGAACAGGCGCCCGGGCGAGAGCGGGATCTCCAGAATCTCGAGCCCGGTGCCCTGGAGCGCGTCTTCCACCGCCTGCGCGAACACCGCCCCGGTTGGGATCGCCCCGGCCTCGCCGACGCCCTTGACCCCGGAGGGGTTGTAGGGCGACGGTGTCTCGAGATGTGCCACTTCAACTGTGGGCACGTCCAGCGCCGTCGGCATCAGGTAGTCCATCAGCGACGCGTTCATCAGCTGTCCGTTGTCATCGAAGACCAGCTGCTCGTAGAACGCGTTGCCGATGCCGTGGGCCGCGCCGCCCTGGATCTGCCCCTCGACCAACATCGGATTGATCTGCGGGCCGCAGTCGTGCACCACCACGTAGCGGTCGATCTTCACCTGAAAC
>DATMBH010000251.1:0-2999 GCA_035559335.1 Gemmatimonadales bacterium | reverse complement strand
GTCGCGATGCGGCGCAAGCGCAGCCCGCGCGCCTGGCGCGCCAGCCGTTCACGCAGTGGCCTCACGCCGCGCTCACCGCGTACGCGAACAGGTTCACGCCCATTCTCAGCGCCTGCTCCCTCACGCTTTCAGGGTCGCGATGCACCTCGGGATCTTCCCAGCCATCGCCAAGGTCGCTCTGATAGGTATAGTAGACCGCCAGCCTGCCGCCGAGGAATATGCCGAAGCCCTGCGCCGGCAACCCGTCGTGTTCGTGGATCTTGGGCGGGCCCGCGGGGAACTCGTAGACCAGGTGGTAGATCGGGTGGGAGAACGGGACCTCCACCAGGGGCCGGTCAGGAAAGACCCGGGCGATCTCGCGCCGGAACGACGCGTCCATCCCGTAGTTGTCGTCTGCGTGAAGGAAGCCACCAGCCTCCAGGTGGGTCCGTAGCGCGCGCACGTCCTCGGGCGAGAAGGCGACATTGCCGTGGCCCGTCATATATAGGTATGGGAGCGACCACAGTCCCACGTCGGTTGGTCGCACCACCCGTTCCCGCTCCGCGGTTCGCAGCCTGGTCCGTTCGCGCACGGCCCGCAGCAGGTTGGGGAGGCTCGACGGGTTGGCATACCAGTCCCCCCCGCCCTCATAGTGCAGGCGGCCGGTGGTGAGCAGCGCCAGCTCGGTCACGGCGTCAGCCGCCGGTAGGCCTCCTGCCGCGTGATGCCCAGGCGTCGGGCCAGCGCTCGGGCCGCGGCTGATGGTGTACCCTGCCCTTTCAGTTCGCGCACCGCCGCGTCTACTTCTCGCTCGGTCGGCCGCGCCGGTTCCAGTTCCGCCGCAGGGCCGATCACGATCGTGACCTCGCCGCGCGGCGGATGCTCACGGTAGTACTCGACCAGTTGACCCAGCGTTCCGCGGCGGATCTCCTCGTGGAGCTTGGTAAGCTCGCGGGCCACCGCCGCAGCGCGGTGCGCGCCGCAGTGGTCAGCCAGATCGCCCAGCAGCCGAGCGGAGCGGTTCGCCGCCTCGAAGCACACCACCGTCCATGGCGCTGTGGCGATGCGCTCCAGCAGCTCGGCACGGGCGCGGCCCTTGCGGGGCAGGAAGCCGAGAAACAGGAACCGGTCGGCGGGAAAGCCCGCCCCCGCCAGCGCGGCCAGGACCGCGCTGGGTCCCGGGACCGGCACCACCTTGAGCCCGCGCGCGTGGGCGCGTTCGACCAGCAGTCCGCCCGGATCGGAAACGGCGGGAGTGCCGGCGTCGGTCACGTAGGCCACCTTGCCACCCTGCGCGACGCGGTCGAGCAGCCGCTCGATAGCGACGTCCGGCGAGTGGGCGTGCAGGCTCACCAGCCGGGCGCGAGAGCCGACATGGGTCATCAGAGGCCGGGTGTGGCGGGTGTCTTCGCAGGCGACGACTTCCGCTTCGCACAGTGCGGCGACGGCGCGCTTCGAGAGGTCGGCCAAGTTACCAATCGGCGTGCCGACCACAAACAGCGCGCCCGACGTCACCAGGCTATCGGCCAGGGAAGCTTCTCGAAGAAGCGGAGCGCGTTGAGCGCGAAGCGATGGTCGCGGGCAGCCTCGCGCAGCAGCCGCGGCGCGATACCGGGATGGATGATCTCGAGTTCGCCGAGGAACTCGCGGCTCCATGCGGCAACGCCATCGGCAAGCGCCGCCGGCTCGGTGATCGGGTCGGCCTGCTGGGAGCCGCGGGGACCGCCGACGTTGCGCAGCACCTCGTGGCTCGCCGCCAACCTAGTGCGCAGCCGCTCGGCACGCTTGGCGGCGTCGCCCGGCAGCTCGTGCTCGGCCAGGTCAACCAGGTCCCACACGAAGCGGCGGAATATCGCCACCAGTGCCGGAGGGGCCTGGTGCGGAAGGGTGTCGAGCCCGGGGAAGGCCTTCACGCTGAGGTTGGGACGCGCCATTCCGGGCGGGCACTGGAACAGCCTCGCGACCGCCTCGGTGGGCGGCTGCGCAGCGTCGCACTCGGCGAACCAGCCGCCTGCATAACGGCCGCTGCTGACCCTGAGGTAGTTCAGTTTCCCGTCCGCCATCAGCTCCAGCAGCCCGTTGAATCCCGATTCCACCAGCGGCCGGAACACGGACTGCGGATTGGTGGTGTCGAACCTGATGTCGAGCGGCGACTGCTCGCACGAGGCGTACATCGCCGCCAATTGCTCGGCGGGCGCCTCATGGAAGCAGATCTCCGAACGTTCCGGCTCGGAGCGGATGTGGCGCAGCGCCTCCGAGATCGCGGCCGTGAACCGCCCCACTGGCGAGACCATCGCCGCGTTCACCAGCTCGCCGGTTTGGAAGAACAGCAGCACCACCTCGTCAGGCAGATAGCACGCGAGGTAGGCATCAACCTTTCCGTCGCGGTCGCGCTTGCTGTAGGCTATCAGGTTGTCGAGATGGATGTACGCGCCCCGCGTGCGCGCCAGCAGCGTGCGCCTGCTGGGGAACCTGAGGTCCCACAGCCGCACCGAAGTGTCAACGAGGACGGCGCTCGACGCTCGCATGCTGTCCCGGCTGCTGGTCGCTTTCCGCGCTACAAGTGCTGCTGGATGCGCGTCTCTAGGTGCTGCCTTGGCACGGCGCCCACCACCGTGTCAACGTGTTTGCCGCCCTTGAAGAACATCAGGGTGGGAATGGAGCGCACGTTGAAGCGCATGGCCGTGGCCTGGTTCGCGTCCACGTCCACCTTGACGACCTTCAGTCCGCGCGCGCCGTACTGGTCGGCCATTTGGTCGAGCACCGGCGCGATTATCTTGCACGGCCCGCACCACTCCGCCCAGAAGTCCACCACTGCCAGTCCTGCATACTGCTCCACCTCGCTCTGGAACGTATCGTCAGATGCGGCGACCGCGAGCGACCCTGCCATTGATCCGTGCTCCGAAGTTAGAATGTTCAGATGCTACCCGACGACCTGACCGGCGGCGCGCGCATCGCGCACGTCGGCGTTGCCGTACGAGACCTCGATGACGCGGTGCGATTCTACCGCGACGTGCTCG
>DATMBH010000250.1:0-3265 GCA_035559335.1 Gemmatimonadales bacterium | reverse complement strand
GCGCGAGTTCGTGGGCCGCGACCCGAGCGCGCTCATTCTGGGAGACAACATCTTCTACGGTGGCGGGCTGCGGGCGTTGTTACGCGAGGCTAATCGGGCGGCCGAGGGGGCGACGGTGTTCGCGTATTACGTGTCGGACCCTGAGCGCTACGGCGTGGTGGCGTTCGACAGAGCGGGGCGGCTGGAGAGCATCGAGGAAAAGCCCCACGCGTCCGGGCGAAGTGGGCTTCCCGGGGCGCTAAACGCTGTCGCGCAAGGACGAGCGCCTGGCCGACGAGCTGCGCCGGGCTGGGGGACTCACCCCTCAGGCCTATCCGGGGAGGATCCGGTTCTTCCGCTCCGAGGCGAAGCGGCACGGATCGGGGTAGACCTGCTTCGGGTGCTGCGGAACCCGCGCTACAAGCACCACGTGATCCTGCGGCGGGCGACTCGGTCCATGTTCCCGTTTTCGTCCTCCGGGTCCGCGTCGATGGCGCGGTGAACTCGCCGCCTAGTGTCCCCTGTGTAGCCGGTTCCGGGGCCGGCTGCTACATCAACGCTGCCGGGGGCTTTGCCTGGCTGGCGGACAAGGGTGGGACCTTTGTCCAGCAGCCCAATGGCATGATTCAAGAAAGGAAAGTAGCCGGACCATGGTCCCGTGGTGGTGGTCCTCCGCAAGGACCCCCAGGAGCCGGGCGTGGACTTCGTGGTCATATCCAGTGCCATCGCGCAGACACTGGCAGCCACGGCCACCATCATCGTGGTGACTCTGCGGACGAAGAGAACTGACCTCCAGTGCGTTGCTCGGAGCGCCGAGGGGGCGCGTTACGCGAAGAATCGACGCGCCCAGATCTCGGCGATGAGGACGCGGGTGAAATCCCCGAACCACGCTCGAAAGTCCCCTGCTACAAAGCGGCGATAGGCGGCGAGGAACAGCCTGGCGTCGATCACCCCCAGGGCTTCGAGCCGGGATTGGCCGTCGCCAAACAGTTGCTCGATCTTGGGGCGCAGCTCGTGCCGTAACCAGTGTTCTTCAGGGGTAAGAAAGCCCTGCTTGTCGCGGCGCCAGCGAATGGGCGCTGGCAGCTCGGGCAGGGCCTGGCGTAGAATGTATTTCGGCCAACCGTCGCGGATCTTCCACTCCGTCGCGAGGCTGAGCGCCAGGTTAACCAGCCGGTGATCAAGAAACGGGGTTCGCAGTTCGATGGAGTGCGCCATGGAGAGGCGATCGTCCCAGTGGGCTAGGATAGGAATTGAGAGCCGGTCCAGGTCGCGTATTTGGCGTTCCCGGACGTCGCGCGCCAACCCGATGGCCTCGTGTTCCCTCCGCAGCAAGACGTACGGCTGAGGCGACCTCGTCCATGGCATATATCGCCGGGCCTCGCCGAACGCAAATTGACGCAACACGGTGCCACGGAACCACGAAAGGACAGCCTGTTGCATCGCGCGCAGGATTCTACCCCGCTTCAGCAGCTCGGCGAGGTAGAAAAAGAAAAACTTTTTGTACCCCAACAGGCACTCGTCGCCCCCTTGGCCGCTCAGGACGACTTTGAGTCCTGTCTCGGCTTTGATCAGTTCCAGTATCCGGTAGGTGGCGACGGGAGAGAAGCCGTAGCACGGCTCGTCGTTGTGGTAGACAACCTGGTCCAGCGCTTGCAGGGCGCTGTCGCTCTCGTACTCCAAGCGGTGGTTCTGGATCCCGGTACGGGCCAGCACATCTACGAACTGGTGCTCCGAATACCGGGGATCCCGGGCGACTACGGAATAGGTCTGCAACCCAGCCCCTAACAATTGGTTTGCGACGACCGCCACCGAGGACGAATCGAGCCCTCCACTCAGCAGTGCTCCTACCTCGACGTCGCTGCGGAGGCGAATCCGGACGCTGTCGATGAAGACCTGGCGGAAGGCCTGAATCGCTTCGCTATCCGGCACCGGCTCAATCGTATAGTTCCAGTAGCGCCGCAGTTCCGAGCTGCCCAGTCGCAAGTCCAGCACCAGGTTGTGCTTGGCCGGGACAGCGCGGATGCCTTCGAAGAGGGTGCGGTCGGTATGATCGGCCAGTGCTTGGGTAAGATAGGCGTACATCAGGTCGCGCTCGATCTCGCGCCGCGGCACAAACGGCAGCAGTTGTTTGATCTCGCTGCCGAAGAACAACTCGTCACCTCGATGCACGTAATACAGGCCCTTGATCGAAAACCGATCGCGGCTGAGGATCAGACGTTGGCAGTTTATATCCAGGATAGCGAATGCCCACATGCCATTTAGTTGCGAGAAGCCGCCTTCCCCGTACTCTTGGTAGACCTTGAGAATCACCTCGGTATCAGTGCCGGTACGGAATCGATGGCCGCGTCTGCGCAACTCGTCTCGCAGCTCGACGTAGTTGAAAATCTCTCCCACGAAAATGATCCAACGACCTTCGCCATCGGTAAGCGGCTGATGACCCTGGGGTGAGAGGTCGATGATGGCCAGGCGCCGGTGACCTAGGAACACGTCAAAACGATTAAGGTCTTCCCGGCGATCCGCAGCGCGAACCGCGAAGGCGCGGTACCCGGCGTCGTCGGGCCCGCGGTAGCGCACGAGGTCGGTTTGCGCGACGAACCGGGGGAAGTCTTCCGCCGTGAAATATCCGACCAGCCGAACGGCGCCGAAAATCCCGCACATCTCAGGGGTACCAGGTTAGGCCGCTGACCACCAGCGACGTTAGCGTCGCTGGCCATCAGCAATCCGACTAGGGTGATCCTTCGATACCGAGCGTCGTGTTGGACGCTAACTCCACCTAAGGTGATGGCGCTCCGGCCCCTTGTCGGAGCCATTACGCGTGATTATCGTCAGCAGCAGTCTAATCGCCGCCCGCGCATCGCGATGAACCGCCGCCGCATCTGCCACGTCACCACCGTACATCCCTGGCAGGATACCCGAATCTTCGAACGCATGTGCGTGGGCCTCGCGCGGCGCGGGTACGACGTCACCCTCGTCGCGCCGGTGCGGCGCCCTCGGTCCGTGGCTTGCGTACGCCTGGTTCCGACCGGTCTCCGGACGAAGGTCGGCCGCCTCTTCGGAGCGCCAGCGTTGCTCCGGCGCCTCGCGGCACTCCGCGCCGACGTCTATCACTTCCACGATCCCGAACTGCTGCCGTGGATGGCGTGGTTTCGCCGGGCGCATCCTCTCATCCGGGTCGTTTACGATGTCCATGAGTATTATGCGGAGACCGTGGTGGATTCGAACTATTTCGGTTGGCGCCCGCTGAGCCGTGCTGCGGGCACGGCCTTTGGGTATTTGGAGCCTC
>DATMBH010000249.1:0-22438 GCA_035559335.1 Gemmatimonadales bacterium | reverse complement strand
AGGCGATGGCACGCGCGCCTGATTCGTTCCCGGGCGTCCCCACGTCGGCCGATGACGTTGCCATCATAGCGTTTACTTCCGGCACGACCGGACAGGCCAAGGGAACGATGCACTTCCATCGCGATCTGCTCGCGATCTGTGACCTGTTCCCGCGCTCCTGCCTGCGCGCCTCGCCGGAGGACCTGTTCTGCGGCTCGCCGCCGCTTGCGTTCACTTTCGGACTGGGCGGACTGCTGCTGTTTCCGCTGCGGATCGGCGCCTCCACGCTGCTGCTCGAGACGGCGCCGCCGCCGCACCTGGCGGCCGCAATCGCCGAGTTCGGCGCGACTGTGTGCTTCACAGCGCCCACCGCCTATCGGGCGATGCTCGGGCAGATGGGGCAGCATTCCTTGAAATCGCTGCGCAAGTGCGTGAGCGCCGGCGAGCACCTGCCGCTGCCGACTTTCGAGGCATGGAAGCAAGCCACCGGCATCTCCATCATCGACGGCATCGGTTCGACCGAGATGCTGCACATCTTCATCAGCGCCGCGGAACCCGAGATCCGACCAGGCTCGACAGGGCGCGCCATCCGCGGCTATCAGGCGCGCATCGTGGACGACGAGGGCAGGGAACTGCCGCGCGGGCAGATCGGCCGGCTCGCCGTTCGCGGCCCGACGGGGTGCCGCTACCTCGACAACGAGGAACGCCAGAAGGCCTACGTGCGCGACGGATGGAACCTCCCCGGCGATTCGTTCTATCAGGACGAAGACGGCTATTTCTGGTATCAGTCGCGGACCGACGACATGATCATCTCTTCGGGATACAACATTTCGCCGGCGGAGGTCGAAGGCGTGCTGCTCGAGCACCCCGCCGTGCAGGAGTGCGGCGTCGTGGGCGTCCCGGACGACGAGCGCGGGCAGCTAGTGAAGGCGTACGTGGTGCTGCGCCATGGTCACGAAGCCGGCCCCGAGCTTACAAAGGCGCTGCAAGAGCACGTGAAGGCGCAGATCGCGCCTTACAAGTACCCGCGCGCCATCGAGTTCCTGGCCTCGTTGCCGCGCACCGAGACCGGCAAGCTGCAGCGGTTCCGGCTGAGGGAGCGCGGAGCATGAGCGGGCCGCTTCCGGTCCAGCCGCGGGACTGGCCGCGACCCCGGGGCTACTCCAACGCCATGGCCGCGAGCGGTCGGGTGGTGGCCGTGGCGGGGCAGGTAGGCTGGAATCCGGTAACGGAGAGGATCGAAACTGCGGACTTCAGCGCCCAGGTGCGCCTCGCACTCGCGAATATCGCCACGGTGCTGGCCGCGGCAGGTGCAGAGCCGGGACACGTTGTACGCCTAACGTGGTACATAACTGACCGTGCCGAGTACCTGGCGAACCGGGCCGCGGTAGGCGCCGCTTACCGCGAGCTGTTCGGGACCCACTATCCCGCGATGACGCTGGTGGTGGTGAGCGAGCTCCTGGAAGAAGGAGCGAAAGTGGAAATCGAGGCAACGGCGGTCGTGCCTGAGTGAGCCGTTCGACGCTGCTCGCCGCAGTTCTCGCGCTGATCCCCGCTCACTCCGCCTTCGCCCGCCAGGACTCCGTCGCAGCGGACAGTGTGCGCCGCGTCCGAGGTGTGGACGTGGTCGCCGAACGACTCGGTTCGGGAATCACGAACTCGCTGCTGCTGGGCGACGCCGTCACCTCGGTCGGTGAGTCACGTGTCGGCGAGCAGCCGGTGCGCATCCTGCCAGATGCCCTGCGAGAACTGCCGGGTGTCCAGGTTCAGCAAACGAACGCGGGACACGGCACTGTGATCCTGCGCGGCCTGGTCGGCAACCAGGTGCTGGTGCTGGTGGATGGCGTACGGCTCAACAACTCCACCGTACGCGACGGCCCTAACCAGCTGCTCAGCCTGGTGGACCCCGAGCTGATTCAGCGCGTCGATGTGGTGCGCGGCCCCGGCTCGGTGGTGTTCGGGTCGGACGCGATGGGCGGAGTGGTGAACGCCGTCACGCGAGCTTTCGCGGGTCGTATGGAGGGGGCGGCGGCGATAGGCTTCAGCGGTTCCGACGCAGGCGTGCGCGCGCGGCTCGAAGTCGGCGGAGCCTTGCGCGGCGGCCGGCTCGCGGTGCAGCTCGGCCTGGCAAGCCAGTCGGCCGGCGAACTGCGCGCCGGCTCGGGACTGGTGCAGCCAGGTACTTCGTGGCGTGGCCACAGCGGCAGCGCCCGGCTGCGCTGGCGCGCTGGCGCGTGCGATGAGCTGGCGCTCACGCTCCTGGCAAGCTCGCTTCGGGATGTGGGCCGCTACGACCGCCTGGTGAGGTACCGCCCGCCGGCGCCCGGCCCCGACGCGGAATTCGTGTTCTCACCACAGCAGTTAGGTATGGCCGTGGCGCGCTGGAGCGGTACAGCCTGCAATGCGCGGACTTACCACCGGTCCGTAGCCGCCGGCTGGCTGTCCCAGCTCGAGGGCCGGATGCAGCGCGCCAACCTTATGGGCGGCGGCGGCCCCGCACCCGACTCGGTGCGCGTGTACCAGCGCGACGACGTGCGAACCGTGTTCGTCGCCGGCTGGGTGGAGCCGCGCCTCGCCGCCGGCACGAGCCTGCGGCTGGGCGGCGACGTTTACAGGGACAGGGTTGACGCCCGCGGCTTCATCGAATCAGTCGCCACGGGGGACCGGACGCCGACCGTGCGGGTGGCGGGCGCGGACAGCATTGCCTCGGGGAGGTTTCCCGACGGCGCCACCGCGACGTCCGGGGGAGCCTATCTACACGCCGCGCGGCTGCTGGGAAGGCGCTGGCGGCTGGCGGCGGGCGTGCGCGCCGACCTTTCGGCCGTGAAGGTGCGCGCGGGGGACGACTTCGGGGGCGACGTGAACGCGACCAACGCCACGCTGTCGGCCCACGGCGGCGCCTCGTTGTACCACGGGGCGTGGGTGTTCACCGCGCACTTGGGACGGTCGTTCAGGGCGCCTAACATCTATGACTTCGCCACAGTGAGCGCCGTGCCCGGCGGCGTGCAGCTTCCCAGCCCCGCGCTGCGCCCGGAGCACGGCGTCGCCGCGGAACTCACCGCCCGGCTGGACCGCGGGCCGATCGTCCTGATCACGACGCTGTTTCACTCCTGGTTACGCGACGTGCTGGACCGGGTGCCCGGCTCCTACCGTGGCGACACGCTGTTTCAGGGCCGGCGCGTATTCCTCACCACCAACCTGGCCACTGCTAGGCTGTACGGGGCGGAGCTGGCGGCCACGATCCGAGCCGGAGGTCTGGCTTGGCGCGCTCAGGCCTTTTGGACCCGCGGCACGCAACGCACAGGCGCCGTGAGCGAGGCGATGACCCGCATCCCGCCACTGTCCGGATTGCTCGGCCTGCGGCAACCCGTGAGCACGGCGGCCGGGCCCGGCTGGGCGGAAGTGGTAGCGCGCGGGGCACTACCGCAGCGCCGGCTGTCCCCGCGCGACCGCCGCGACAGCCGGATCGCCCCGGATGGAACCGACGGCTGGTTCACCGTCGGACTACGCGCCGGCTTCGACTTCGGGTCCCTGCGCCTCGGCGCGGGCCTGGAAAACCTGACGGACCGGCTGTACCGCGAACACGGTTCGGGGATTGACGCTCCGGGCCGCCACCTGTGGGTCAGAGTGGAACACCGGATCGGCGGCTGACAGACTTCCAGACAAGGTGACAGAGGCACAGAGGTAGCACAGTGCGTGGAAGAAGAAAATCGTGGGAGGTGCGTGAGTCCGGTGTGCACGGAAAAGGCGTGTTTGCGACCCGCACCATTCGCGCCGGCACGTGGATAATCGAGTACACCGGTGAGCGCATAACTCACCAGGAGGCGGACCTCCGCTACGACGACGACGCGCCGGGCGAACACCACACCTTCCTCTTCGCCGTGGACGATACCTGGTGCATCGACGCGGCGCGCGGCGGCAATGAGGCACGCTTCATCAACCACTCGTGCGATCCCAACTGCGAAGCGGTGCACGAGGTGGAAACAGGGCGGATCTGGATCTGCGCGATCCGGACGATCCGCCCCGGCGAGGAACTGACCTACGACTACGGGTTCAAGCCCGACGGCGAGGACCTGGATACCGCGCGGCGAAAGTACCCGTGCCGCTGCGGCGCCGCGAACTGCCGCGGCACAATCCTCTTGCTCGAGGGCCTCAGCTCGTGAGGGCCGCGCGGGCCTCCACCACGATATCGAGCCGAATCTCGTCGCCCACCACCTGCACGCCCTCGATCACGTTGTTCCAGCGCAACCCGTAATCGTGGCGGTTGAGCCGCCCCGTCATCGTCACGCCCATCAACAGCTGGCGCCCCTGGCGCGTGGTGATCGGGCGCGGTCCGGTGACCTCGACGTCGAGAGTGATCGGCCGGGTCGTGCCGCGGATGGTAAGCTCGCCGGTCATCCGATAGGTGCCTGGCGTTGCGCCGCGCTCGACCCGGCGGCTGACAAATCGGATCTCCGGAAACGAGTCAGCCGCGAAGAAGTTGCTGGAGCGCAGATCGTTGTCACGCCTCTCGTTGTCGGTGAACACGCTGGCCACCTGGATGGTGGCCTCGGCTGTGATGTTCTCGACGTTGACGGAGTCGAAGGCGAACGTCCCGGTGAAGCTGCGGAACCGGCCTTCCACCCAGGTGACCGCCAGGTGCCGGGCCCGGAAACCGATGCGGCTGTGCGCCACGTCAATGGTGAACGGAATCGCCTGCGCCTGAGCCGCTTCGGCCAGAGGCAACAGCAGCAGCGACAGCAACCACGCACGGACGCTTCTCGAAAGCATCATCTTCCTCTCCCTGGCTAATGGCCCGAACTCAACGCCCCCAAACCCCACGGTCTCGACAGCCGAATCAGTTCCGCCATGTGAACCGCGCGGCCACCTACGTTTGACGGCCCGGAGAAAGTCGACACAGCGCTCTGCCCCCTATGGAGGAGGCAGCTGGCGCTCGCCCTCGGCGGCGCGCAGCGCGAGGTCCGCCAGATCCGACTCGATCGCGGCGGCCAATTCCTCGGCGGCTTCGCGATCGCTACGAGCTATCCACAGAACGACGCGGCCGGGCGGCGAGCCCGGAATCACTGGCGCATCCTTGAGATTCCGGAGCAGAATCTCGATCCGGTTGCGAAACCAGAGCGTGCTGCGTACCGAAACCCGGCCGATTCCCGCCACCGGCAATCGCACCAGGGTCGGTGCGACGGTTTCGTCCTTGGTCCTGATGGAAGCCGGGCCGAGCTCGCCGACGGATCGCTTGCCTGTCCACTCGAGCACCAGCTCTCCGGCCTCCATCCTCGCGAGGCCGCGCAGGTCGTGTCTGACCGTGGTGACCTCCGGCCCCCTGACCTTCGTCTCGTCCGGGACCTTCAGCCTGAAGGGAACGACCATGGCCTGTGAGGTTCGCCCCGAGACGGCGACTGCGCAAGCGGGGGGAATTGCAACGCCGCTCAGGCCGCGCCAACTTGGGGCCCCATGTCCGACATCGCGGCAGCCAACGCCGCCTTCACAGCGGCCCGCCCCGGGGAGTCCTCACAGCGCCAGCCGGTGCACACCGTGTACGGCGGCGCTCAACTATTTGGGTTCGACACCTCGCGCAAGATCGGCGCAGTGGCAAGCCGCGCGCTCGCAGCCTGGGCCAGGACGCCGCGCGACCTTGCAGCGGCTGTGGGCTGGCCCGAGCAGGGCGCGCTGGCCGCCGCTGTCCATGAGCGCGTGAGACTGAAGCTGGCATCGGAACCCGTCGAGGACTTCCGCATCGACTTCGAGGACGGCTACGGCGTAAGAACCGATGACGAGGAAGATGCGCACGCGCGCTCAACAGCCCTCGAAGTGGCGCGTGCCATGAAGGAGAACACACTGCCGCCGTTCATCGGCATCCGGGTCAAGCCGATGAATCAAGAACTCCGCGCGCGCAGCGTCCGCACCATGCGGATCTTCCTCACAACCCTGGCTGAGGCCACCGCCGGAGGGCTCCCTCAGGGATTCGTTATCACGCTGCCCAAGATCGTGATCGTCGAGCAGGTGGCGGCGTTCGCCGCCGAACTTGACCGGGCCGAAAGGGAGCTCGGCTTGACGCAGCCCATCGGGCTGGAGCTGATGGTCGAAACACCCCAGATGGTCCTGGGCCTGGATGGCAGGTCCATTCTCGCCGACTGCGTAGCGGCGGGAGCGGGCCGCGTGACCGGCGCCCACTTCGGCACCTACGACTACACCGCGCTGCTGGGAATCACCGCGAGCCAGCAGCGAATGCGGCACCCCGCCTGCGACTTCGCCAAACACATGATGCAGGTGGCCCTGGCCGGTACGGGCGTCTTCCTGTCCGACGGCTCGACCACGGTGCTGCCGGTGCCGCCGCACCGCGGCGAGGAGTCCAAACTGACGCCGGCGCAGCGGGAGGAGAACCGCGCCGCCGTCCACCGCGCCTGGCGGATGCACTTCGAAGATGTGATGCACTCGCTGGCCGGGGGTTTCTACCAGGGCTGGGACCTGCATCCGGCGCAGCTGGTGACCCGCTACGCGGCGCTCTACGCCTTCTTCCTGGACGGGATAGAAGCCGCAGGCGCCCGCCTCAGGAACTTCGTTCAGAAGGCGGCGCAGGCCACGCTGGTTGGCTCGGACTTCGACGACGCCGCCACCGGGCAGGGACTGCTCAACTTCTTCGTGCGCGCCATCAATTGCGGGGCGATTTCGGAGCAGGAGACGCTCGAACGGACGGGGCTTACGCTCGAGGAGATCAGGGGGAGGAGTTTTGTTAGGATTATCAGAGAAAGGGGACAGAGGGCGTCAGAGGGCACAGAGGGTACGGGGGGATAGTTAGGGCGACAGTTGTGCCCACCGCGCGATCAGGGCTCGCTCCGCTTCGGTCATGCCCGTCTTGTTGGCCAGCGGCATGGTGCGCTGGGTGACGACGCGCTCGCGGATCAGGTCCCGGCGCCGCAGGACCTCGTCCGGCGAGTCGAATGTCACGCCGTTAGGCGCCACCTTGAATACGTCGTCCGTGGGCCACGCCGAGTGACATGACAGGCAGCGGCTCCCGATGATTTCCCGTACCTGCGCAAAGCCAGCCGCCCCATCTGTCCTCCCCACCGTCCCACCGTCCCACCGTCCCACCGTCACCGCCGCCGCGAACGCTGCCGCGCCCAGACCCAAACCCGTCCACCTCGCCGCGGCGGTCCTGGCGATCATCGCATGTCTGGCAGCGGCCCCCGCCACGATCAGCAGCGCCAGCAGCAGCCAGTTGAGCTGGCTGCCCCACGTGGACGGGAAGTGGTTGCTCACCATGATGAACAGCACGGGGAAGGTCATGTAGCTGTTATGCACCGAGCGGCGCTTGGCCGCAGCGCCCAAGCCGTAGTCGGGCTGTTCACCCCGCATCGTGGCGTCGATCATCCGCTGCTGCGCGGGCAAGATGCGCAGCCACACGTTGGCGACCATCAGGGTGCCAAGCAGCGCTCCGACGTGCACGTAGGCCGCACGCCCGTTCAACAGCCGCGTGAGCCCGAACACGGTTGCGGCCAGCAGCACCAGCGAAACCGCGGTCGCTGGCGCGCCGGCGCGTCCCAAGCTCGAGCGCCACAGCGCATCGTACACCAGCCACCCGGCGAGGAGCAGCGCGACCGAGATCGCCGTCGCGGCTGCCGGGCTGAGATCCGCTACCGACGGGTCCACGAGGTATACCCCGCCGGTCAGGTAGTAGACGATGGCCAGCAGCACGATGCCGCTGGCCCAGGTGATTGCCGCCTCCCATTTGAACCAGTGCAGCACAGCCGGCAGCTCACCCGGGCCGATGAGGCGCTTCTCGACGCGATAAAATCCGCCGCTGTGCACCATCCACAGCTCGCCCTCGACGCCGCCCCGTGGTGGGGTGGGTGGGGTAAGCGCCGAGTCGAGCCAGATGAAGTAGAACGAGCTGCCGATCCAGGCGATGCCGGCGACCAGGTGTACCACCCTTACCACGAGGTTCGACCAGTCGAGCAGGTCGGCCACCATCAGGTGCCGCGGTAGGTGGTGTAGCCGAAGGGCGAGAGCAGCAATGGAACGTGATAGTGCTGGGACGGGTCGAGCACCTCGAACTCCACGACCACCTGGGGATAGAAGCTGGCCACGCCTCCGGCCGCGAAATACGCGCCGGTCTCGAACACCAGGCGCCATCTGCCGGCGGCGGGCTTGTCTTCGTGGGCCGGCGGTGCCAGCTCCAGCACCCTGCCGTCGGAATCGGTGCGCGCGGATGACGCGATGATCCACGCACCGTGGCGGAACACCTCCAATGTGACCGTCACTCCGGCGGCGGGCCGGCCGATCGAAACATCCAAAACGTGAGTGGAAATCACTGGGCACCCTCCAGCAGCCTCTCGAGTCGCAGCCTGGTGATTTTGCGCTGTTCCTCCGCCGCCACGAACAGCTCCGTCAGCTCGTCGTTGGCCAGTCGCGCACGGCACGCTGCGAGCATCTCGGTCACTGATTTGCCGGTGGCGCACATGATGAAAATGTGCCCGAACCGCTCCTCGTAGCGGCGGTTGGCTTCCGCCAGCGCGGCCCGATCCTCCTGGCCCGCTGCGCCGACGCCAGACTGCTCACGCGAGGACCAGGACGCAGCGCGGGGGCCCTGCTCCTCCGAGGCGGCCTCGCCGAGTCGAGGGTGGGCGCGAAACGCTTCCTGCCAGTCATTGGCTCGCAGCGAGTGCCACACCGTGGTGGCGGCGGCGAACAGCCGCGAGGCGTCGGGAAAGGGCCGTTTCGCCAGCATCCGCTCCACCCAGCGCGAGCTGCCGCAGCACGCGCGCAGGGCTTCCCTGGCTTCCTCCTCCGGCATCGCGTTCAGCCACTCCAACCCGGAGTTCATGGCTCGTTCGCCACGCTCCCGAGCAGTCGCAATCGGGCGATACCGCCGTCCGGGAAAATGTTGAGCCGGACGTGCGTGGCCTCGCCCGCCGCGCTCAGCTCGCGCTCGAATCCGTGCCGTGCGTGCGGCTGCAGTTTGGTCTGGGCCAGTAGCGGCAACCAGCGGGCGTCCTCGCCGGGGACATCGCTCTCGTCAACACACGCCTCGAGCGAGCAGGCGCCGGGCGCGTTGCCGCGGAAGTGATCGGTGTCGACCTCGATGCGGCGAATCACGCCGCGGCGCGCCAGCTTCACCACGGCCCAGTCGTGGCCCGGACCGCGGCGGCGGCGGGTTTCCCAGCCGTCACCCATGTGCGTGGCGCGCCCGGGCTGGAGCATGCGGAACGCGCTGCCGAAGAACGCGTCGCTCTGCGCCACGATGCGCCCACCGTTCTCCATGGCCGCGAGGTCGATCCAGCCCCCGGCGCGCAGCAAGCGGTCCCAGTCGGGCACCACCTCGCCGTGCACCCGCAACCGAGCCACGCCGCCATCGGGGAAGATGTTCAGGCGCACATGGGTCCAGCGGCGGTCGCTGCCTATCGGAAATAGGTTGCGCGCGTTTCCCTCGAGCGGAGTCTTGGTGAGTATCGGCACCCAGCGCGCACCGGTGGCGAGATAGTCGGCGCCCGCGGCGGGCGAGGCGTCGCACGCCTCCAGCGAGCAGTGCTCGGGGGAGTTTCCCCGAAAGTGCGTCGTGTCCACCACCACCCCGCGGATGATCCCTGCAAAGCCGAGGCGCACGATGCACCAGTCGTGCCCGACCTCGCGCCGCCTGCGCGTCTCCCAGCCGTCCATCCACTTGCCGCGCTCGGTGTACTCGCCCTCGCGCCACACCGGGTCCGATTCCCGCAGCAGGTTCTCCTTGGGCCCAAAGAACTCGTCGTTTGCCGCGACCGCAGCGCCCCCGTATCGCTCGGCGGCGAGATCTACCAGTGTCGTGAAGTCGCTCAATTCCGCCTCAGCACCTGGCCACGCGGGCCCCCAGGGAATTCGCCCGAATCGAATACCAGTTCGCCTCCCAGCCAGGTGCGCTCCACGACGCCGTTGAGGCGCGCGCCGGCGTAAGGCGTGAGGTGGTGACGATGAAACAGCCGCCCCTCTTCTACCTCAAACTGCGCTTCCGGACGGAAGATCACCAGATCAGCGTCGCAGCCGGTCGCGATCCGGCCCTTGTTCGCGAGCCCGGCAAGGCGCGCGGGCCCAGCGGCCATCAGCCGCGCGACGGTCTCCAGTCCCATGCCGCGCCGACTGCAACCGGTCCACACCACCGGCAGGCCGATCTGCAGCGAGGCGATCCCGCCCCAAGCGCCGAAGAAGTCGCCGGAGTCGAGTTGCTTGAGTTCCGGCGGGCACGGCGAATGGTCGGAGGCGACTAGGTCGAGCTCGCCGTTCCCAACCGCGCCCCACAGCTCCTCGCGGTTGGACCGCTCCCTGATGGGGGGCGCGCATTTCAGCGCGCACGCGCCGTCAGGCACGTCTTCGGCCGCGAAGTGCAAGTAGTGTGGGCAGGTCTCGACGCTGATCGCGACCCCGTCCCGCCGCGCCGACCGGATCGCTGGGATCGCCCGTGCCGTGGAGAGATGCACAATGTGAACCCGCGCTCGGTACTCGCGCGCCAGGCGGATGACCAGCTCGATCGCCCCCAGCTCGGCTTCGGGCGGACGCGAGGCCAACCAGTCCGCGTAGCGCCGTCCGGTACCCGGGCGCAGCGCTACCGTGGCGCGCTCGATCGGACCCGGAAGCTCCGCGTGGACCAGCAGCGGCGCGCCGAGTCGGGCCAGGACCGGCAGCACCTGCCGCAACTCGGCTTCGCCGACGGGCGCGAATTCGTCGACGCCTGAAGGGACCAGGAAGCACTTGAATCCGTACACCCCCGAACGCCATAGCGGCTCGATTTCGGCGCCGTTTCCCGGCACGATGCCGCCCCAGAACCCCACATCCACGGTCAGCTTGCCGCGGACCGTGGCCAGCTTCGCTTCGAGCCCAGCTGCCGTGGTGGTGGGCGGAACCGCATTGAGCGGCATCTCGATCAGAGTCGTTACTCCTCCGGCGGCTGCGGCGCGGGTCGCGGTGAGGAATCCCTCCCAGTCGGTCCGCCCCGGCTCGTTGATATGCACGTGGGAGTCAACCAGCCCGGGCAGCACCGCCGCGTCTCCCCCTTCAACCACCCGGGCACCGGAGGCTACTTCGCCGAACGATGTGACGGCCGTGATGGTCCCATCGCGAATGTGAATCGCGCGCGGCGCCACCCCCTCGGGTGTTACCACGCGCTCTCCTCTCAACACCCACGAGTCAGAGCCGCTCAAATCCGTCCCACCGTCCCACCGTCCCGCTGCCCCGCTGTCTCGCTCCAGAACCTCGCCAACAACCTCCCTGCCGTTTCGCGCCGGTAATCCGCCGTCGAGCGCAAGTCGTCGATCGGCCGTATCTCGTCCTTCAGTATCTGCTGCGCCTGCTCGATGCTCGCTCCCCTCTCCAGCGCCGCCTCGGTGCGGGGCAGCCGCACCACGGTCGGCGCCACGCTGCCCAGGGCGATGCGCGGCCGCTCCGATCGCACGGCGGCCATCACCACCTTGGAGATCGCCTGAGCCGCGCGGGTCCCGACCTTACGGAACCACTGCGCTCCGGCGAGCGGGGGAATCTCGAAGCCGACGATGATCTCGTCGGCGCGCATAACGGTCTTGCGGTAGCCGCTGTAGAACGAGTTGAAGTTCACGCGGCGCTCGCCGTCCGCGCTGCCGAGGACCACCACGGCTTCGGCTGCCGCCAGCACCGGCAAGGTGTCGCCAGCCGGCGAGCCGTTGGCCACGTTGCCGCCGATCGTGCCGCGGTTCTGGATCTGCGGGCCACCCACCTCGCGCGATGCGGACACCAGCATCGGCAGCCGCCGGCGGACGGCGCGCGAGGAGATGATGTCGCTGAAGGTGGCCAGCGCCCCGATCACAAGCACGTCCCCCGCTTCGCGAATCCGGCGTAGCGCACCGAGCCGCGAGAGGTCCAGAAACCGCTTGGCGCCGAGGGTTCCGAAGTTCAGCGACACGAACACATCGGTGCAGCCAGCGATCGGAACCAACGGCCCCTCCTCGCGCAACATCCTGAAGGCCGTCCGCAGCGTTTTCGGCTCGAGCAGCTCCAGTCCCGTCGTCGCAGTTCTCACCTTTCCCCTTCGCGTCTTAGCGTCTTAGCGACTCGGCATCATCGCGTCTTGCCGCCCGTTTTATCGCCCTGTAAATCGCCTCGTACCCCGTGCACCGGCACAGATTGCCCACGAGGCCCGCGCGGATCTTCTCGATGGTGGGTGCCGGACCGAGAGCCGCCGCCGCCATGATCATCCCCGGAGTACAGAAACCGCACTGCGCGCCACCTTCCTCGACGAACGCCTGCTGGAGCGGGTGGTTGCCGCCCAACCCCTCGATGGTGAGTACCACGGCATCACGGACCTGCGCGACTGGCACCAGGCACGAGCACACCGGCTCCCCATCCAGCAGCACAGTGCACGCGCCGCACTCGCCCTCGCCGCAGCCCTCCTTGGTGCCGGTAAGGCCGCAGTCCTCGCGCAGCACGTCCAGCAGTCGCTTCATCGGCGGAGCCGTTACCTGCACCGTGCGGCCGTTGAGCGTGAAGGCGACAGAGGACTCAGCGCGCGCCACGCGTGACCTCCATGAGGTACTCAGGGGTGATCGGAACCGCGCGAACATCGAGCCCCAGTGACCGCGCCGCGTTGGCGATCGCCGGCGCGGGACCGTCCATCGGCAGCTCTCCCACCCCCTTGGCGCCGAACGGGCCGTGAGGGTAGGGGTTTTCGAGCATGACCACATCCATGCGCGGAGTGTCGAGCGTGGTGGGAATGGTGTAGTTCGTGAGCTGCGCGTTGGCCATCGCGCCATCCCGCATGACGACCCGTTCGATGGTCGCGAACCCCACGCCCTGGGCGGTGCCGCCCTCGATCTGACCCTGGGCCAGGACCGGGTTGATCGGTCTGCCGAACTCGTGGACCAGCGTCATCTTCCGGGCGCGGAGCTCCAGCGTGTCGCGATCCAGCTCCACCTCGGCGACGTCACACGCCCACGAGTAGGTCGCATACGCGTCGCCGCGGTAGTTGTCCTCGTCCCACACGATCCCCGGCGGCGGCTCGTACTGCCTGGTGACCAGGGTGGGGCCGTGCTTCCGGAAGTGCTCCGCAGGCCCGAGGCCGTTCAGCTTCGCCTTCAGCTCGATGGCGCACCGCTCCAGGATCTTCCCTACCACCATGCAGGTGCGGCTGGCTACTGTGGGCCCGCTGTCGGGCACGACCGCCGTGTCAGGGACGGCGACCTCGACCTCGTCCAGCGTTATGCCCAGGGCCTCCGCCACGATCTGGGCATGCATCGTCCGGGTGCCCTGCCCGATCTCCGTGCTCGCAACCAGGATCTTCACGCCGGTTTCGGTGGTCGCAAGGGAGCACCGCGAGGCAAGCCTCACCTCGCCCGCTCCCGTGAAGCCGGAGCCGTGGAAGAACAACGCCATCCCGATGCCGCGATTGGTCCCCTTGAACGCCTTGCGCTTGCGACTCCATCCGGAGCGCCGCAGCGCCTCCCGCAGCACCTGCTGGGCGCTCGCGTCCTTGCCCAGTCGCTGGCCCGTGGCGGTCGTGTCTCCGGGCCTGAGCGCATTGATCGCCCGCAGCTTCGCGGGATCCATCCCCAGCGCTTCGGCGATCCGGTCCATGTGCACTTCCAAGGCGAACTGGCTCTGCGGGGCGCCGAAACCGCGGAAGGCGCCATTGGGATTGGTGTTGGTAAACACCGCCCGGCCCTCGATCCGCACATGAGGACAGCGGTACGGTCCCGCGGCGTGAATGCACGCCCGCGACAGCACTACCGGGCTCAGCGTCACGTACGCGCCGCCGTCCAGCAGTACGTCTATTTCCATTGCCACCAGCTGACCCTTCTTCGTGACGCCAGTCCGGTGCCTGACGATAGATGGATGGCGTTTGGTGGTCGAATACATGTCCTCGGCGCGGTCGTACACGATCTTCACCGGCCGCTTCGCCTTCAGCGCCAGCAGCGCCGCGTGGCCGGCGATCATCGACGGGTATTCCTCTTTGCCACCGAACCCGCCACCCGGCTCGGTTTGCACCACGCGGACCAGCTCGTCAGGCATGTTCAGCAGGTGCTTCAATGCCTTGTGGACGTAGAAGGGGCACTGCAGCGAGCCGTAGACCGTGATGCCGCCATCAGGCTCCGGCACGGCGATGAATCCGTTGGTCTCGATGTAGACGTGCTCCTGATGGCCGGTGCGGTACTCGCCCTCGACCACCAGGTCGGCTGCGGCGAAGCCACGCGAGGTGTTGCCCTTCTCTATGCGCAGCTGCTTGTGAACGGTGGTGGAGCGCAGCGGGTCCAGCAGCGGCTCGTGGCGCTCGTATTCGATGCTTACCGGCGCCTCGAGCAGCCGGTCGCGGTTTTCGTGCGCCAGCAGCAGCACGGGTTCTCCGGCGTGGCGCACCTCTCGCTCCACCAGGCAGGGCTGATCGTCCGTTATGTGGTATATGACGTTGGAGCCGGGAATGTCGCGCCAGTCCACCACCGTGAAGCCGTCAGCAGCCGGGTCGAAGCCAAGGGTCACTGCGGTGATGCGGCCGGCGGAGATCGTGCTGCGGACGGTGCGCCCGTGGAGCATTCCCGGAAAAACGATGTCATCCACGTAGCGCGCCGTGCCGGCGACCTTGGCCGGTCCGTCCCTGCGAGGTACGCTCCGGCCTACGACATCCAGGTAGCTCACGCCGCTGTCTGGCATTCGGGGTGGCCAATTATGCGACCCGCCGCTGCGCGCGTCAAAGGCGGTCCGATTGCTTGACTGGGAACGCTCCGAAGGGCAATGTTGGGTCCTTCACTAAAGCGTGGCACCTGAGCAGGCAGCACCGAATGACGGCTGACCGCGTCATCCAGTCGGGCTTCCTTATCGCGGCTGACATCACCGGATACACCGGCTTCCTGGTCGGCAGCGAGCTTGACCACGCCCACGACATCATGCGCAGCCTGATGGGAAAGCTCACGGAGTCGCTCAAGGGGCCGCTCGAGATCGTCGAGTACGAGGGCGATGCCGTGTTCTGCTGCGCCCGGGACGGCGAAGTGGCCAACGCCTCGTTGTTGCTCGACCTGTTGGAGCAGACCTACGTCGCCTTCAGCGACTTCCTCCACAACATGACGACGCGCACCAGCTGCACCTGCAAGGCGTGCGCGAACATGAAGCTTCTGGATCTCAAGCTCTTTCTGCATCATGGTAGCTTCGTCGATGAGGCACACGGAGCTAAGCGGGACTTGGTCGGCGCGGATGTCATTCTCCTACACAGGCTGATGAAGAACACCGTGCGGGAGACGACCGGACTACCCGCCTACCTGCTCGCCACCGATGCCGCGCTGGAGCGGATCGGTCGGCCGGCCGGATTCGTTCCGCATCGCGAGAACTACGAGCATTTCGGGGATGTCAGCTGCGCCGTGGCGGACCTGAAAGCAGCGCTCGAAGAGCGGCGGCGAGCGCGCGAGATCCGCGTGCTCCGCGATCAGGCCACGTGCGTGTGCGAGGCGGTGGTGCCGGCCGATCCGGCGACCGTGTGGGACTGGTTCTTCGATCCGCAGCGGCGCCTGACCTGGGACACCACGCTCAAGAGCCTCTCGCTCGGGCACAACGGCTCCGGCCGCCAGGGCGTCGGCGCCGCAATGCACTGCGCACACGACGGCTTCACTTTGGCGGGCACAACTGTTGACTGGAAACCGTTCGCCTACTTCACCCAGGAGTATCTCAGGGAAGGCGGCGGCTTCTTCCCCCCGCCGATGCTCATGACGCTCGAAACCGAGGCTCTGCCGGACGGCCGTACACGCGTCGTGCAGCTGGTCCGGTTCGGCGGGAACATCGTGCAGCGCCTGCTTGTCGCTGCTCTGCGGCGATCCTTCGAGAAGCAGGGCACCAGGGACCTGGAGCTTCTTGCGAAGGCACTGCAGCAGCAGGCAGGCGGGATCGCCCGCACGGGTACCTGACGCAAACGCGTCCGCAGACGCATAGTTCAGAGCGTGCAGGGCATCCTGGAAGCCGTGCGTCCGGCGCTCGGGGAGCGCTACGACGAGCCCGCGCTCCTCGGCGAGGGCGGGATGTCGGTGGTGTTCCGTGCGGTGGATCGCAAGCACGATCGCGCCGTCGCCATCAAGGTGCTCCGCCCCGAATTGGCCATTGCCCTCGGTGCCGAGCGGTTCCTCAGCGAGATCCGTATCTGCGCCCAGCTGAGCCATCCGCACATCCTGCCGCTCTACGACTCCGGTTCGGCGGGGAGCCTGCTCTACTACATCATGCCGCTCGTGGACGGCGAGTCGTTGCGCTCGAGGCTGTCCCGTGAGGGCGCACTGGTCGTAGAGGACGCCCTGCACATCGCGCGCGGCGTGGCCGCCGCCCTCGACTACGCCCACGGCCGCCTCATCGTGCATCGCGACATCAAGCCGGAAAACGTGATGCTGTGCGCCGGCGAACCGATCGTGGCCGATTTCGGAGTGGCCAAGGCGATCAGTTCGGCGGAAAAAACCCGGCACACCAGCCCGGGTTTCGCGGTCGGGACTCCGGTGTACATGAGCCCCGAGCAGGCGTGTGGCGAACCCGACCTGGATGGGCGGTCCGACATCTACAGCCTGGGCTGTGTGCTGTACGAAATGTTGACCGGGACCGTTCCGTTCGACGGCGAAACCGCCATGGCGATTACGGCGGCCAAGCTGAGCGACGCGCCGCCGCCCGTCGGAGCTCGCCGGCCAGTCGGCGCGGCGCTCGAAGCGATCGTGGCGCGGACCCTGGCGCCGAAACCCGAGCAGCGCTTCGCCACCGCCCGGGAACTAGCGCAGGCTCTGGCCGGCGGCGCCTATCCGCTGGCCACGCTCGATGCGCCCACTGACCCCGCCCTCGATGCCGTCCCGCAGGCGCCGATCGCTTCGGTCGCGGTGTTGCCATTCGTCAACCAGGGTGGCGACGAGGACGGCGAGTTCTTCAGCGACGGGCTGACCGAGGACTTGATTCACCTGCTGGGAACCGTCGAGGGACTGCACGTGGTGGCGCGCACCACAGCGTACGCCTTCAAGGGCACCAGCGAGGACGTCCGAGCCATCGGCCGGCGGCTGAACATCGGCGCGGTGCTCGAGGGAAGCGTCAGGCGCTCCGGGAACCGGCTGCGGGTTACCACCAGGCTGATCAAGGCCGCCGACGGTTACCAGCTGTGGTCGGAGCGGTTTGACCGCACGCTCGACGACGTGTTCGCCGTGCAGGACGAGATCGCCCAGGCCACGGTGCGGGCGCTCGAAACCCGGCTGCTCGGGCGGAGCGCGGCCTCGGCGGCGCGAAACCGCGAGGCCCACGAGCTCTATCTCCGAGGTCGCCGCGCCTGGAACCTGCGCACCGAGGAGGGGCTCAAGGCCAGCGTCGAGTACCTCACGAGCGCGATTGGGGTGGACCCCAACTACGCTCTGGCCCACGCGGCGCTGGCGGACTCCTACGCCACCTTGGGCGTCTATGGCGTTCAGGCCGCGCACGAGGTAATGCCACTGGCCGAACATGCGGCCGAGCGCGCCCTTCAGATCGAGCCCGACCTCGCCGAGGCGCTTACCGCGCTGGGGTGCGTGAAGGCCTGCTATCGCTGGGACTGGAATCAGGCCGAGGCGCTGTTCCGCCGCGCCATCGCCGCGCGCCCGGGCTACGCGACCGCGCATCAGTGGCTTGCCATGAACGTGCTGGCGCCGGGCCGCAGGTTTGCCGAGGCGCGGGCGGCGCTGGCGGATGCGTTGCGCTACGACCCGCTCAACCCCAGTATCCGCGTCAGCCAGGGCCTAGTCGAGCACTTCGCCGGCGACAGCGCTGCCGCCGTGGAGACCTATCGCCGCGCGATCGAGGCCGACCCTGGATTCGGAATGGCGCGCTACTTCTTGGGACGCGCCCTCTCTGCAATGGGACGCCATGCCGAAGCCGTAGCCGCCTTCGGCCGCGCAGCGGAGCTGGCGGGATCGAGCCCGGACCTCGCTGGCGCGTTAGGCTACTCCCTGGCGCGGCTGGGAAGGCGCGAGGCGGCGCTGGAGAAGCTGGCGGAGCTGGAAGCGCGCTCCCGGGAACGCTACGTCTCGCCGGTGCTGACTGCCCTGGTAGCCATCGGCCTCGACGATCGCGAGCGGGCGCTCGCCGACCTGGAGCGGGCCGCGGACCAGCGCTCGATCCAGTTGATCTGGATCGCGCTGCGGCCCTCGTTCGCGGCTCTCAGGGACGAGACGCGGTTTCGCGCCGTGGTGGAGCGCACGGGGTTGGTGGCGGGATGACCGTAAGGCGGTAGGCTGCGAGTGTCCTGTCTACTGTCCTACCGCATTTTCCTCCCCCCGACCGCACCACTGGTTGACTAACACCTCCGCCCCAATTACAGTTCGCGGCCATGAGAAGCGGCCTGCGCCACCACGTCCATCATCATCATCCCCTCACGGGGCGGGGTTGATGGCGGGTAGCGACTAGCTGCATCGCAAGTTTTCACCATCAACGCCGGCCCCATGGCCGGCGTTGTGGCGTTCGGGGGTCCGTTCGCCGTGCGTCCGGTGCGTGGGGCGGCGGAGGAACGACCGATGACGCCGGATCTGAACGCAACTCGCCTGCGACTGGCGCTGCCCAAGGGCCGGATGCAGGGCGAGGTGATGAGGCTGATGGCCGATGCGGGCCTAACGGTCCGGATTGGCGCGCGTGAGTACCGTCCCAGCGTTGCATCGGGGCAGTTCGACGCCAAGATCCTGAAGCCGCAGAACATCATCGAGATGCTCGCGGCCGGGTCGCGCGACGTGGGATTCGCAGGCGCCGACTGGGTGGCGGAGTCGGGCGCCCGCCTCGTCGAGCTGCTGGACACGGGGCTCGATCCGGTGCGGCTTGTGGTGGCGGCGCCAGATGAGCTGCTCGAAGATGGCCGGCTGCCGCGCCGGCCGCTCGTGATCGCGTCAGAGTATCCCCGCCTTACGAGTGAGTGGATCAAGTGCGCCGGAGTCCGGGCTACGCTGGTCCGCTCGTACGGCGCAACGGAAGTATTCCCACCTGACGACGCAGACCTAATCGTGGATAACACGGCCACCGGCTCGACGCTGGAGGCCAATGGCCTTTCGGTCGTGGATACGATTCTCACGTCCTCGACGCGCGTGTACGCGAGCCCAGCTGCCCTGGAGGATCGCTCGCGACGGCCGGCCATCGAAGGTTTCGCGCTGCTGCTCGGTTCGGTGCTGGAGGCGCGCCGGCGTGTGATGCTGGAGGTGAACGTCGGCTCTGACGCGCTCGAAGCGGTGTGCGCTGCACTGCCGTGCATGCGTGAACCCACCATCGCTCAGCTGCACGGCGACGGGGGTTACGCCGTGAAGGTCGCGGTGCCGCGGGAGCTGCTGCCTGGCATAATCCCGCGGGTCAAGGCGCTTGGCGGCTGCGACATCGTCATCACGTCGCTGGAGCAGATCGTTCCATGAGCGCGCTCACGCCCGCGCCTGGAGCCGCCGCAGTTAGGCCGTATTCGCCGGGGGGCCGCCCTGCCGAGTGCGTTCTCGACCTGGCGGCCAGCTGCACTGTTGGCGCCGGCTACCCGGACAGCTCGCGCCTGGAGCGGCGGTTGGCGCAACGGTTCGGCGTAACGCCCGATCGCGTCCTGGTCACGGCCGGGGCCGACGAGGCGATAGATCGCTGCTGCCGCGCGGTGCTGTGCAGCGGCACCAACGCAGTGCTCACCGACCCGACGTTCGAGATGCTGCCGCGTTATGTGACCCTGACAGGGGCAGAGGCGCGATGGGTGCCGTGGCCGTCAGGTCCGTTTCCCGCCGGGGCCGTTGCCGCGGCGGCTGACACGCGGACCGCGCTCGTCGCCGTGGTCACTCCCAATAACCCCACCGGTGCAGTCGCCGCGGCGGCCGAAGTGAAGCGAGTGCACGAGGCGGTACCACAGGCTCTGGTTGTGGTCGACCTGGCGTACGTCGAGTTCGCCGATCTCGATCCCACGGTGGAACTCCTCGAACTGCCGCGCGTGGTCGTGGTGCGGACACTCTCCAAGGCCTGGGGACTGGCGGGGGCGCGCATCGGGTTCGCCATCGGTTCCCCGGGCACAATTGCGCTGCTGAAGAGCTGCGGCGGGCCGTATCCGGTGTCCGAAGCCTCTCTCGCCGTGGCCGCGGTGGCGCTGGATCGGGACGAGGCCGGAATGAGAGCCGCGGTTCGCAACGTGAGGCGCAACCGCGGAAGGCTGACCACGCTTCTGACCGAACTCGGCGAGCCGCCGCTGCCCAGCCAGGCGAGCTTCGTGTGCCTCGACCGCGCACGCGCGCGCTGGATCGGCGATGCGCTTGGATCGCTCGGGATTGCGACCAGGCTGCTCGAAGGCGGCGGCCGCGAGCGCCTGCGAATTGGGGTCCCGCATGACGATGCCCAATTCGCGCTGCTGGAGCGCGCGCTGCGCACGGTCTTGATGCCTGAGGCGCTCATCTTCGACATGGACGGCGTGCTGGCGGACGTGTCAGGATCGTACCGCGCCGCCATCAGGCTGACCGCGGAGCGGTTTGGCGTTGCGCTCGCTGACGGAGAGGTGCGCTCCCGCAAGGCGCTCGGTAACGCCAACGACGACTGGGCGCTTGCCACCGAGCTGATCGCCGCGCGCGGAGGTGTCGCCTCGCTCGCCGAGGTGAAGCAGACATTCGAGGAGATCTACCAGGGCACCGGCGCCGGCGCCGGCCTGTGGCCTCTGGAACGCCTCATGATCGGTCGCGGCCTCCTGGCCTCTCTCTCGGCGCGCTACCGCCTCGCGGTGGTTACCGGCAGGCCGAGGACGGACGCCGAACGCTTCCTGTGGTCCTTCGGTGTGCGACACCTGTTCGACGCGGTCGTCACGCGGGAGGATGCGCCGCTCAAGCCGGACCCGGCCCCGGTGTTGGCTGCGCTCGCGGCGGTGGGCTGCGACCGGGCGTGGATGTTGGGCGACACGCCAGACGACGTGGTGGCGGCGCGCCGTGCCGGGGTCGTTCCCATCGGCGTAGTCGCGCCGGGGGAACCGGAAGGCGAATCCCGGGCGACGTTGCGACGCGCGGGCGCGGCTCTGGTCATCCGTGAGCCGGGCGAGGTGGCCAAGTGGCTTCGATGAGGCCGCGCACCGCCTCGTTCAGTCGCAAGACGCGCGAGACCGACGTGTCGCTCGAGCTTGACCTGGACGGCGATGGCCGCACGTCGGTGGCGACTGGCATCGGTTTTCTCGACCACCTCCTGACTGCGCTGGCGTTTCATGCCGGCTTCGACCTTACGGTGGTGTGCCGTGGCGACATCGATGTGGACGACCACCACACCGCCGAGGACTGCGCCATGGCGCTGGGTTCCGCGCTTGACCGCGCGCTCGGCGATCGCAGCGGCATCGCGCGCTTCGGCTTCGCGTACGCGCCCCTCGACGAGGCGCTGGCGCGGGCCGTGGTGGACTGCTCCGGCCGGCCATACTCACGGGTGGCGCTGGGGCTGACCCGCGAACGGCTGGGTGCGCTCTCGTGCGAGAACGTGTCGCACGTGCTGTCGTCACTGGCCATTGCCGGGCGCCTGACGCTGCATGTGGACGTCCTGGAAGGAGCCAACGACCATCACCGCGCCGAGGCCGCATTCAAGGCAGTCGCTCTAGCGCTGCGTGCGGCCGCTGCGCGTTCCACCTCGGGTGCAGTGCCGAGCACCAAGGGGGTGCTCGCGTGAGCCGGGGCGAGCTGGCGGTGGTGACGACCGGAAGCGCGAACCTTGCGTCGGTGGTCGCGGCGTTTCGCCGGTTGGGTGAGCGGTGCGTACTGACGAGCGACCCGGAGCTCGTCCTCGGCGCCGCACGCGTGGTGCTGCCCGGTGTCGGCGCTTTTGGCGCGGTCATGAACCACCTGAATGAGCGCGGGCTCGCGGATGCGCTGCGAGAGCGGATCGCCGTGGGCCGGCCGCTGCTCGCGATCTGTCTCGGGATGCAGCTGCTGGCCGTGTCGAGCGACGAGTCGCCAGGATCGGCGGGACTGGGAGTGCTGCGGGCAAGAGTGACGCGTCTGCCGGCTGCGGTGCGCGTGCCGCAGCTGGGGTGGAATCGCGTCGTTCCTTCCCGCGACGGTGCGTACGTCTGCGAGAAGGGCTACGCGTATTTCGCGAACTCGTATTGCCTGACGGAAGTGCCGCGGGACTGGGTCGCGGCGTACGCCGTACACGGCGAGCGTTTCGTGGCTGCCGCCGAGCGTGGTTCTCAGCTCGCGTGCCAGTTCCACCCGGAGCTGTCCGGAGCGTGGGGCTCCCGGCTGCTGGAACGGTGGCTGTCCAAATGCTGACGCGACGGGTCATTCCGTGCCTCGACACGCGCGACGGCCGCGTGGTCAAGGGAGTGAACTTCCGCGAACTGCGGGACGCCGGGTCGCCCGCCGAGCTGGCGGCACGATACGAGGCGGACGGTGCCGACGAACTGGTCGTACTCGACGTCTCCGCGACTGTGGAAGGTCGCGCGCACGCCGTCTCGACCATCAAGGCCGTGCGCGAAGCGCTCTCCATCCCGCTCACGGCGGGTGGCGGGGTCCGTGACATCAATGCTGCCGCGGAA
>DATMBH010000248.1:0-4005 GCA_035559335.1 Gemmatimonadales bacterium | reverse complement strand
TCCCGAGCCGCACCGCGATAACGCGGTAGGTGAACTCCCCCTCGGCAGTGTACACCACCACCGGCTCGCCGGGCCGCAGCCGGTAGAGGTCGCGGAACACATTGCCCATATCGCGGGTAACGACGTGGCCGGAGAACACGACGTTGGCTCGCGCCCCGACCAACCCCGTGAGGGGATAGTGGCCGGCGACAAAGGGCACGGTGTCCCAGTAAGGCGTGCCATCGTCTGCGAACTTTATGTCTAGCTGTACCACTGGCGTATCGACCTGGATGCTGGGGATCACGAGGCGGACTGGCAGGCCGGGTGGGGGCGGCGGCGGGACTGGCGTGGGGGTGGGAGCGAGTGTCGGAGTGGGAGGCGGGGTAGGAACGCGCACCACGGGAGCGCGGGGCGCCGTGGGGACGGGTGACGGAGTGGGCAGCGGCGCCACCGGGGGAGCGGTGGCGCTGGCTGGGGACGGGGGCGAGGAGGGAGCCGGCATCGCCTCGGCCACCGTGTCGGTGGGCTCGGCCGGTGGCCAGGCGTCCCTGAGCGGGAGCGGGACGGCTCCGGGCGGCGCTACTAGCACGCGAGTAGACGGCGCCGCGGCTGGCAGCGCCGGGCCCTCCTCTAGCGCGAGCGGCGGCGGGACCGCGGGGCGCCACAGCGGGACCACGCCGGTGGCGGCCAAGGCCGTCGCCAGCACCAGCCCGGCCCCTGTCATGAGGCAAGCGATGCCCAGGCCGCGCCGTGCGGCGCGCCCCTGGGGGGAAGCAAGCCAGCGGCTCCACCTGGCCAACATGCATTTGCCCGCCTAGATCGTCGGGCCTGGCCGTCGCGCAGCCGGGATGGTCCACCGCGCCGCGGTGACCGACCGGCCGCAGAGATTATGCGGCCGGCGCTCCCGTGGGGAACAGGGGCGTCTATAATGCAAGAGGCGTTATCTTGGTCCCCGGCACCGCTCGCGGGCAGGGCTCAAGCCGCCCGCACGGCAACGACCGGCCGCGTTCATGCGCGAGGCCTGGGGGTTCAACCCATCTGTCGAGGAGAGCGATGCGTCTGGCCGTTCTGGGTCTTCTGGCCGTGCTCGCGCTAGCCGCCGGGCTAGCACTGCCAATGGGAGATGGGAGCAGCGCTGCAGCCCAGCTGCTGACCCCCACGCCAACCTTCAGCTTGTTCCTCAGCCCCCTGCCCCTTACCCCGCTCGCGCCGCCACTCCCGCGTACGATCGCGCCGGGCGTGCCATACCCCTTCCTCCAGGCCACCGCGACCGCGGCGGCCGCCACCATCACCGCTGCCGATGCGACCGCTACGGCGCGCGTGGGCGTGCTCCTCACCTCCGTGGCCGCCACTGCCACGGCATTGGCCCAGCCCACCAGCACGCCCACCACGACCCCGTCCCCGTCGCCGACCCGCACCCTCACGCCCTCGCCGACCGCGACGGTGCTTCCAGCCACGCCCACCGCCACGGCGCCGCCATCGCCCACCGCGACGCCCCTGCTACTGACTGCCGGCCGAACTGTCCTCACCACCGCGTCCATCGCCGTGGGCGACGAGGTCCTGCCGCCGGGCACTCCGCTGACCATTCCCGTCGACGTGATGCTCCAAGACGGGGCGATCCCGTCGGGCACGGTGATCCGGCTCCCCGACGGCCAGCTCGTGACCCTGCCCGCCGGCATCACCATCCCGGTTGTGGAGCAGCCCACCACGGTCACCGCCCCGTTGAACGCGGTGCTGCCGCAGGCCAGCCTGGTGGGCGACACGCCCTATCCCGCGAACACCACGGTCGTGCTGCCCGTGGGCACGACCGTGCTGGGCTCGCTCGAGCCGAACGCCACGGTGCTCCTGCCGGCTGGAACGGTGGTGCAGGTTGCGGGGCACACCCACACGCTGGTGGAGCCCCTGCGGGTCGTGATCAGCCCGGCGCCCGTGGCGCAGCCGGTCACCCTGCCGGCGACGGGCGATGCCGCGCCGATCCTGTGGCCGGCCGCGGTAGGCGTGCTCCTGATGCTCCTCGGATGGCGCCTGTACCGGACCGCCTGAGCGGCGCCGCTGGCAGGGGCTGGTTAGTAGCCGACGTCGCCTATCGGCCCGCCCGGCGGGCTGTATGGGGTGCATCCCTGCTTCGGAGGCCGCGGTGCCCAGACCGGCGCTCTCGCCTTCGGCGAGAGCGGGCCTGCGAAGCAGCCGTGCATCGGTGAGAGCGGCGCCTGGCGCAGCGGTGGGATTTGCGCCGTTCCAGGGAGGTGCCGTAGAATTAAGGCACAGGGCTGTCTAGCCCCGGGCCGCTAGCTCAACTGGTAGAGCAGCTGACTCTTAATCAGCGGGTTGGGGGTTCGAGTCCCTCGCGGCTCACCGCTAAGATCGGGAGTAGGGTCAGGGATGCTATGAAGCGTGAGCATCTCTGCTCACGCTTCATTATGAGTCGGTCCCTCCAGGGGCTTGGCTGGAGCGTCCAGATTCGCTTACAACATACGTGAATAGCCCCTGCCGGCTGAGGCACTGGGCTTCGCTACGTAGTGCTGAAGCAGTGTCTTCAGGAGGGCGGCATTGTTACTTTCCACGTGCTATATCCCCCGAGTACACATCACCTCATCTCATCAATTGTGAGCAGTTCGGCCAGATGAAGCGTGGCAGTTCCTTGATCAACACCGCGTGGGACGGTGTGGCGGGCACTGAGGCGCTGCACCACATCCTGGAGACCATGGTTGCGAACGTCTGCGCCATCCTCGCTGGCTAGCAAACGTGGCTAGTGGTTGAAGGCAGACATAAGCTTGGGATAATGTCCAGTAGGAGGCACGCTAGTCCGCGATCGCGGCTCAAGTCTAGGGCGGGCCCGTCCAACAGACGATGATGAGGGAGTACCATGACCGAACACTATCCCGAAGGACGCTTCCCGCGCGGGGAGACCAGCAGTAGTCCCCAGCGGCCGGCACAGCGACTCGCCGCCTCTGTGCTTACATTTGACCTCGCCGCCCTGTTGGAGCAGGTGCGCCACGAGGCGAGCTGGGAGCGCGGCGACCATAACGCGATGACGCTGGTGAAGGAGCCGGACTTCCGCATCGTCTTGGTTGCTATGAAGACAGACGCCCGTATACAGGAGCATCACGCAGCAGGTCGCATCTCTATTCAGACGCTGGGCGGGCGGGTCCGCCTCAAGTTGCCAGACCAAACTATCGAACTGCCGACGGGCCATCTGCTGGCGCTGGAGGCAGGAATCCCGCATACAGTCGAGGCGCTTGAACCGAGTGCCTTCCTGCTCACCATCTCGTGGCCGGCTGGGCGTAGTGCTACCGACTGAGCACAGCCCCGCGGTCCCCCCGTCCTACGCGTCGAGTCGAATTCTGGCCCCGAACTAGGGCGGCTCGTCGCTGGATTACGAGCTGGAAGTACGAACTGATCGAGGGAACCGGGGAGGAAGCGCGCGAACTCCCTCGGGGCAAGCTCCGTACTGCCTTCCAGATGGCCATGCCGAAGCGCGCTACACTCCATGCTTTGCTACCGGACCTGGCGCGCTGGCACGGTGTTCGCCGCTGCGGCCTCCACGGCTGCTCCCATTAGTACGCCACGCAGCGCTACGCTAAGATCATCTGCCGGCCGCTTGAGGCCGTTAGGCTGGTTACGCAGTCCCTAGGCAGCAGCTGCTCGGCCGTGGCGATCGATGGTGGCCAGTCCCAAAACGTCGATGGGCTTCATACGCTAGTAAGGACTGATGACGGCCAGGCGATCAGGCGGTCTCGACCTAGTGCTGTCGAGCAGCTGTTGAGCGAGAACTCGAGTCTACACGAAGTCTCTGGATGATCGAGTGATGTGCGCAGCTGCGCGCAGCTAAGATAGCTGACGACTAGCGGGCACGCCTAGTACTGGAGATGCTCTGCTATCGCATGCGCAAGTGTATCGATACTTACCTATGCTACGCTTAATGGCGCAGAGGCGATTGTCTTTACCAGCAGTATCGGTGATCACACCGCCGCTATCCATAGGCGGATCTGCAACGGGTTAGAGCAGGACCTCCCCTATGGGGTG
>DATMBH010000247.1:0-7850 GCA_035559335.1 Gemmatimonadales bacterium | reverse complement strand
TCTCCGGCTTCACGTCTACCCGCATCTCGAACGTCAGCGGCGCGCCGTCCTCGAACTTCAGGTTGCGCACCTGCGGGTCTGCGACCGGCTTGAGGTGCTGTTCCTCGACTGCCTTCTTCCACGTTTCCCGCACCAGGTCCTCGAGCACAGCCTGACGAATGGCCTCGCCGAACCGCTTGCGCACGATCTGCTCCGGAACCTTCCCCTTGCGGAAGCCCGGGATCCTGGCCTGCCGGCCGTACCAGCGCGTGGTCTCCGCCTCGACGGCCTTCACGCGCTCCACGGGCACCGAGACCGCCAACGTGCGTGAGGCGGCGTCCTGCTGCGAGACGGTGATCGAGATTTCGGAAGTCATCAATTCAGCAAAGCCCTTGTCTGACGATCGGATGCGAGAGGGGGGACTCGAACCCCCACGGGTAACCCCACGGGATCCTAAGTCCCGCGCGTCTGCCAGTTCCGCCACTCTCGCACGGTCGAGGAAAGATAATAGGCGGTGTGGCGGTAAGCGGTATGGCGCAATGGCGATAAGAAGGCGGCGGCCTCGCTCTGGATGCCGCCGCCTGGGTTTGCCTACCTGCCTACCACCTTAACCGCCCTAGCGACTTTTGTCACCGTGACCTCAGTACGACACTCCTGAGCTGCGGCGGGTCGGTCCCCAAGTTGAGGATGCGCAGCTCGACCGTTCCATTGCGCGGCACGTTCCGCAGGGCGCGCTCGAACTCCTCAGTCGTCCTGACCCGCGTGTTGTTCACGTACTGAATCAGCTCCGGGCCGCCCTCCTGCGGCGGCGCGACCCGGCCCCAGGCCGGCCCGTCGGGCTCCACGTCCGCCACCAGCACGCCGCGCTGGTCCTCGGTCAGCCTCACCTGCCTGGCGTAGTCGGCCGGCACGTCCTGCACCCTAATGCCGAGCCGCCCCTCCATCTCGCGGGGTTCCGGCTGGGTGGCGCGACCCCTGCGGTCGTCGACGGCGACGCGCTCCTCTTCCGCCGCGATGAGCCGCACCTCGTAGGTCCGGCGCACCCCGCGGCGCTCGCCTTCGCGGCGCACCACCGTGACCCTCACGGTCTCTCCGGGGCGCCGGAAGCCGACCATCTGCTGCAGCTGCGCCACCGTCGCGACCGCCGTGTCGTTGACGGCCACTATAACATCGCCTAGCTGAATCCCGGCCCGGCGCGCGGGCGAGTCATCCCGTGGGAACTGGGAGACGTACACGCCCCTGATCTCGCTCAGCCCGACGTAGTCGGCCACGTCGGGCGTGACCGGCGTGATGTTGATGCCCAGAATGGCGCGGTGCACCCGACCAGTGGCGATCAGGTCTTCCATGACGCGACGCGCCAGGTTGATGGGAATCGCGAATCCGTACCCGGCGTACAGCCCCGTCTGGGAAGCGATGGCGCTGTTTACACCGATCACGTTCCCGTTGATGTCCACCAGAGGACCGCCGGAATTGCCGGGGTTGATCGCGGCATCGGTCTGAATGAAGTCCTGGATCGTGTAGGTCTGCTGCGGGTCTCTCAGGCCCTCGAGCGTGCGACCCTTGGCGCTAATGATCCCCGCGGTGACGGTGAAGGTGAAGCCGAGCGGATTGCCGATCGCGACCGCCCAGTCGCCGATCCGCACCTCATCCGAGTTCCCGAATGTCACAGCCGGCAGGTTGGCTGCGTCGATCCGGATGACGGCCACGTCTGTGTTCGGGTCGCGTCCCACCACGCGCGCCTGGAACTCACGGTTGTCAGAGAGCCGCACTGTGATCTGCTCGGCGCCCTCGACCACGTGGTTGTTGGTCATGATGTAGCCGTCGCGCGTAATGATGAATCCCGACCCGGAGCCGCGCCTCACCCGCGGTTGCTGCGGGAGCCGGAAGAAATCGCGGAACTCGGGCGGAACAAAGCGCTGCATTGGGTCGTCGTACCGTGAGGACGACTGGCGGGTCGTGATGAACACCACCGATGGCGTTACTCGGTCCACCATGTCGGCGAAACTCCCGACGGTGGCGGCGCCCGAGGTACGTGACGGCTGCGCCACGGCGATCTGCGCCCGCGGGTTCCGGCCCTGGGCCTCGCCCGAGCGGGGTAGGCCCAGCGCCGAAGCCAGAGTGATGCCCAGCGCGAACGTGACGCCGATGACGGCCGACAGCTTCAACAGGTCTGAGCCTTTGGTCGACATTCCTCGATCCATCCGGTTTCGGGTGCTCCGGGAATCTACCCCGGCTCGCTACTTCTTGTTCTCGTCCACTATCTCGTAGTCGGCCTCGACCACGTCTTCCTTCTTCGCCTCCCGCCCGGCGCCGGAGCCCGAGGCCGCACCCCCGGCACTCTGAGCCTGTGCGGTGCTGTACAGCGAACGGCCGGCTTCCGAGTACGCGGCCTGGAGCTCTTCGGTCGCCTTGTTGATGCCGTCCGGATCGCCGGTCCGCAGCGCGGACTTGGCCGCGTCAACAGCCTTGTCGAGCCGCTCTTTGAGCGACGGCTCCAGACGGTCCGACCACTCCTTGGCGTTCTTCTCGACATCGTAGACCATCGCGTCCAGCCGGTTGCGCCGCTCGATGTTCTCGCGCCGCTGCTTGTCTTCCGCCGCGTGGGACTCGGCGTCCTTCACCATGCGTTCGATTTCCTTCTCGGAAATCCCTGAGCTGGCCTCGATGCGGATCTTCTGCTCTTTGCCGGTCGCCTTGTCCTTCGCCTGCACGTGCAAGATGCCGTTCGCGTCGATGTCGAACGTCACCTCGATTTGCGGCACGCCGCGCGGGGCAGGCGGAATGCCGGTGAGCTGGAACTTGCCGATGGTGCGGTTGTCCACGGCCATCTGGCGCTCGCCCTGGAGCACGTGGATCTCCACCGTGGTCTGGTTGTCGTCTGCGGTGGAGAAAATCTCCGAGCGCTTGGTGGGGATCGTCGTGTTCCGCGGAATGAGCACGGTGGTCACGCCGCCCAGCGTCTCGATGCCCAGCGACAGCGGAGTGACGTCCAGCAGCAGGACGTCCTTGACCTCGCCCGCCAGCACGCCGCCCTGAATGGCGGCGCCGATCGCGACCACCTCGTCGGGGTTCACGCCCTTGTGAGGTTCCTTGCCGAAGAAGTCCTTCACCAGCTGCTGGATCTTCGGCATGCGGGTCTGGCCGCCCACCAGAATCACTTCATGGATGTCGGCGGGCGACAGGCCGGCATCGGCCAGCGCCTTCTTCATCGGCTCGAGGGTGCGCTGCACCAGGTCGTCCACCAGCTGCTCGAGCTTGGCCCGGGTCAGCGTGATGTTCAGGTGCTTGGGGCCCGACTGGTCGGCGGTGATGAACGGCAGGTTGATCTCCGTCTGCATCACCGTCGAGAGCTCACACTTGGCCTTCTCGGCCGCCTCCTTCAGGCGTTGCAGCGCCATCGGATCGCGCGAGAGGTCAATACCCTGGTCGCGCTTGAACTCGGCTACCAGCCAGTCAATGACTCGCTGGTCGAAATCATCGCCGCCCAGGTGGGTGTCGCCGTTGGTGGCCTTCACCTCGAACACGCCTTCGGCCAGCTCGAGAATGGAGATGTCGTAGGTGCCGCCGCCAAGGTCGTAGACGGCCACTTTCTCTTCCTTCTTCTTGTCGAGGCCGTAGGCGAGCGCCGAGGCGGTGGGCTCGTTGATGATGCGAACCACGTCGAGGCCCGCGATCCTGCCCGCATCCTTGGTGGCCTGGCGCTGGCTGTCGTTGAAGTAGGCCGGGACGGTAATGACCGCCTTCTCGACCTTGTGTCCGAGGTAGTCCTCGGCGGTCTGCTTCAGCTTCTGGAGGACCATCGCCGAGATCTCGGGCGGCGTGTAGCGCTTGCCGGAAATGTCGACCGAGGCGAGGCCGTTGTGTCCCTCCACAACTTTGTAGGGGACGCGCTTGATCTCCTCGCTGACCTCACCGATTCTGCGGCCCATGAACCGCTTGATCGAGAAGATTGTGTTCAGCGGGTTGGTTACTGCCTGGCGCTTGGCGACCTGCCCGACGAGCCGTTCGCCGTCCTTGGTGAACGCGACCACCGACGGAGTGGTCCGGCCGCCCTCGGCGTTGGGAATGACCACCGGGTCGCCGCCTTCCATGACCGCGACGACAGAGTTGGTGGTGCCGAGGTCTATCCCAATGATCTTCTCAGCCATTGCAGTGCCCCACTGGAAAAAGGTAGATGCGCGTAACTGTCCACAGGTCGCATGGGCAAGGGTCATACCAGTCGCCACTGCCACAATGACAGTCGACTAAGTCGTTGCTGCGTGTTAGCTTAGGCTCAAGTGTTTCCGTACCGCGATGAGAACGAGACGGTTCGAACCCCGGTCGTCACTTTGGTGATGATCGGGCTCAACCTGCTGGCCTGGTTTGTGGTTCAGGGGGCGGGAACGACGCGGTTAACGGACTCTGGCGAGGTGGTGGGGCTTGCCGCGTCAGTATGCAACCTGGGACTGATACCGGGCGAGTTGACGCTTGCCGCGAAGCCGGGGAGCTTCCTCGACCTGGGGGGCGGTCTGAGGTGCGTGGTGGACGAAGGCAGGGCAGTGCACCATGTGCTGACCTCGATGTTCCTGCACGGGTCGTGGATGCACATCCTGGGCAACATGTGGTTCCTGTGGATCTTCGGGAACAACGTGGAGGACTCGATGGGCAGGCTGCGGTTCGTGGTCTTCTACCTGCTGAGCGGGATTGGCGCGGCTGCGGCCCAGGTGCTCAGCGATCCAGCGAGCATCGTGCCGATGGTGGGCGCCTCGGGGGCGATCAGTGGCGTGATGGGCGCCTACGTTATCCTGTATCCCAGGGTCAGGGTCTACACGCTGGTGCCGATCGGTTTCTTTCTGACCACGATTGCGCTGCCGGCGTGGGTGATGCTGGGCTACTGGATGCTGCTTCAGGTGCTGGGCGGGTTGCCGCAGCTGGCCGGCGTGAGCGAGGGTGGGGTGGCGTTCTGGGCCCACATCGGTGGGTTCGTGGTTGGGGCGGCCACCATCAAGCTGTTCTCGCGGCCCGAGTACATCGCGGAGCATCGCGCGCGCCAGTGGCGGCCGCAGCGCATGGGATGGCGCTGGTGAGGGGGCAGGGGTCAGAAGTCCGGGACCAGGGAGCGACCCGTGATGCGGGCGGCAGCAAACTCGTTGGGTTGGGAGCCGACGCCCTGACCCCCAATCGCTGAGCCGCGGCGGGCCCGTGTATCTGGCGCGCATCATCGGTCGCGTGGTCAGCACGCAGAAGCAGGACACGCTGCACGGTGTTCCGCTGCAGTGGCTGCAGCCGGTGAACGCGGCGGGAGAGGCGAAGGGCGGACCGATCGTGGCGGCGGACACCTTCGGATTGGGGCCGGGTGAACTGTGTTACTACATAACGGCCCGCGAAGCCAGCATCGCTTTGTGGAAGCTCGACGTGGCGGTGGATGCGGCGGTAGTGGGGAAGGTTGATAGGCTGGATGTCGGTGGGGACGGTGGGGACAGTGGGGACGGAGGGGGTTGAGTGTACCTCGGGCAGGTCGTCGGTGACGTGGTTTCGACCCACAAGAACGAGCGGCTGGCGGGCAAGCGGCTGCTTCTGGTGGCTAGGCTGACTCTCGAGGGGAAGACCGAGGGAGTCGAGACGATCTGCCTGGACGTGGTGGACGCGGGCGTAGGAGACAAGGTGCTGGTCGTACAGGAGGGCAGTTCCGCACGCAAGGTGATGAACGACGAGTGGATCCCGGTGCAGGCGGTGATCGTGGGAGTGCTCGATCGTGTGGACGTGCGCGGGAGGCGACTGATATGAGAGACACGGAGCTGGAGGAGCTGGCGGCGGAGATCGTGGCGAGGCTGGGCAAGGGCGGCAGGGCGGGAAGGCGGGAAGGCGGCAGCAGGGCTCCTGGCGTAGGCGGCCCCGCCGCTCTCCCTCCCTCCCGCCGCGCCGTCTTAGCGCCACGCCGCTCTGCCATCCGTGTCGCGGACTTCGTGGACCACACTCTGCTCAAGGCTGAGGCCACGCGGGCGGAGATCCTCAAGCTCTGTGCTGAGGCGCGGGAGCACCGATTCGCAGCGGTCTGCGTCAACCCGACCTGGGTGGAGCTCTGCGTGCGGGAGTTGTACGGGACCGACGTCGCGGTGGCGACGGTCGTGGGGTTTCCGTTAGGTGCCACCACTGCGCGTGCCAAGGCCGCCGAGGCGCGGGAGGCCGTGGCGACCGGAGCTGCCGAGGTCGACATGGTGGCGAACATCGGCCGTATCAGGAGCGGCGAGTGGGTGGCGGTGGAGGACGACATCCGGGCAGTGGTGGAGGCGAGCCGTCCGTCGCTGGTCAAGGTGATTATCGAGAGCGCGGCGCTGACGCGCGAGGAGATCATCAAGGCGTCCGCGGTCTCGCGCGAGGCGGGGGCGCACTTCGTGAAGACTTCCACGGGCTTCCATCCCGCGGGCGGCGCCAGCGTCGAGGCGGTGCGGCTGATGCGGCTGGTAGTGGGCGACGAGCTGGGCGTGAAGGCCTCCGGTGGCGTGCGCGACTGCGCTACGGCGCTGCAAATGATCGCCGCGGGTGCGAACCGCATCGGCACCTCGAGCGGCGTCGCGTTCGCGAGCTGCCTCGGTCCGGGCCCGCTGCCGCTGGCCGAGCTGCTGAAGGATCCGCTGGCCCACGTGCCTAGCTGCTCCAGCGGCAGCTGTGCTCGTGCTGGTGGTGAGGCGTACTGATAGTCAGTGCCGGATGGCAGGTGATGGCTGAGTGGTGAGGGGCGCGGGGATGGCGGTGGGAGCTGGTTGGTGATTGGGGCGTGAAGCGCCGCGACGGCAGGCGCCTCTGACGCGGCACTTGTCACCCATCCGCTGGACCCAGCGTGCTCCCCACAATCTCCACTTCCACGCCGAGCAGTTTCGCCAGCAGATCGCTCTTCCGGCTGGCTCCCCACAGCTCGAGTTTGAGGTCGGTGGTCGCCAGGCGCGGTGTGGCCTCGATGCGGAGCCGCGTCGGCGAGAGCCGGATGCGCAGCGTTTCCACGGCCGCGATGTGGCCGCGGTCCAGGCCGTCGGCAACGCGCAGCAGCGCCGCCAGCCGCTTTACCCGTTCGCGCTGGTCCTTTGGCAACCTTGCGTACTCGGGGTGCTTCTTGGTCGGCGGGCTGCGCCGGTGATAGCGGCTCACGGTTGCCACCAGCAGCCGGTCTTCGGGCGAGAGCGGCAGGTTCTCGGCGTGAGTGATGAGATGGTAGGAGTGCTTGTGGTGTCCCTTGTAGCTCACCAGCTGCCCCACGTCGTGCAGCAGGGCGGCGGCCTCGAGGATCTCCCAGTCACCTTCTTGGCACCCCAGGCGCCGGCCTAACGCGTCGTACAGGCGGCGGCTCAGCCGCAGCACCTGCTCGACGTGGCGCCGGTCAGTGCGACAGCGGTCGGCGAACCGGCGCAGCGCGCGGCCGCGCGTGGGCTCCTTGCCGTTGCCGGACTGCTGGGACAGATGCAGCAGCAGGCCTTCCCGCAGTCCGAAGGCGGACACGACCACTCCGGGCGCGCCGAAATGCTCGAGCACCTCGGTGGCCACCGCGAGCCCGGCAAGAATGATGTCCGCTCGCTCCGGGTTCAGACCCGGTAGCTGGCGGCGCTCCTCGACCGTCAGGGTCGTAGCCAGCTCGAGCACGCGGTGGAAGTCGCCTATTGTGATGGTGGAGCCGTGAACCGCTGGGGCCCGGCCCGCCTCGCGCGCCAGGATGATGCGCGCTGCGTTGGTAAACGTGCCGCCGGAGCCGAACATGCGGGCGCCCGACCACTGGCGCGCCGGCACGCTTCGCCGCAACCGCTGCCTGACGGCGGCCCGCAGCCGCCTGACACCGTCGATCTGGTCGGCCCCCGCGCCGAAGTACTGCTCGGTGGTGCGCACCGCGCCGAACGGCAGCG
>DATMBH010000246.1:0-3697 GCA_035559335.1 Gemmatimonadales bacterium | reverse complement strand
GCGATCCGCACGGTGCTGCGGCAGAGCCTGTTTCACACCGAGGGGCAGCGGAAAGTGCGGGTGCGGCTCCGCCCGCTGGGGATCGCTGTCGGGAAGCACCGGGTTCTGCGCTTGATGCGGGAGGGTCGACTCCTGGTGCCGCCCCGGCGGGTGCATGTCCACGGGGACCGGGCGCACGCGGGCACGATCATCACGCCGCGACCCGATGAGTTGTGGGGCACCGATGCCACGAAGTTCTGGACGCGGCAGGAGGGCTGGTGCTGGTTCTTCGGGGCGATTGATCACTGCGCCGAGGACATCGTGGGCTGGCATGTGGCGAAGGTGGGCGATCGCTGGGCGGCCCTGGAACCGATCCGCCAGGGCGTCCAGCACACGCACGGCGGGTATGCGCCGAAGATCGCCCTGGGGCTCGGGCTCCGGGCGGACCACGGGCCGCAGGACACCGCGGACCAGTTCCTGGGCGAGCTGCGGTGGCTGGGCATCCGCCTCCCGCCGAGCTACGTGGGCGAGCCCGAGTGCAACGGCATCATGGAGCGCTGGATCCGGACGCTGAAGGAAGAGTGTCTGCACCTGCACGATTCCGCGACGCTGGCGGAGGCGCGGCAGGTGATTGGGGAGTTCATTGAGCGGTACAATCGTGCGTGGCTGCTCGAGCGGCACGGCTATCGGACCCCGGCCGAAGTCCGCCGAGCACTCACCCGTCAGGCGGCGTGATTAAGCCGCCGGACTGTCCAAAAAACCGGGACCGCTACATTGGGAACTTGCGATCCCCAGGCCCGCTTGCACTCTGGGGCGGATTAGGTCAACGGAAAACCGGACGCCCTGTGCACGTCTGAAACACCGCCTTCGTTCATACGTGTGCGGGCCATTACTTAGGGAAATGTCTCGCGTCCACAGAGACCCAATACTCCATCAGGTTGCGCGCGACCGATTCAGCCGCATGCTTGGTGGCGACTTCCCGGTAGAGCCGCTCCCTGGTGTCGCGGGACGGAGCTTCACGGAGATGTCGGATGCAAGCCTGAGCGAACGACGCTGCACCGTCCACTTTGGTGAGGCCAGCGAGTTCAAGGCCCTCGCCGCCGATGCTCGTCGCCACGACTGGACATCCAGCCGCGAGACTTTCCAGGATCTTCACGCGAACCCCGCCGCCGTGCAGAAGAGGAGCGATCGTGACTCGGCTTGAAGCGAAGATCGAAACAGCATGAGTCCCTTCGGGCATCACGCGAATTCTGGGATTGCTTGCAATCCATGCCCGCTTCCACGCTCCGCGGGCCAACACCGCCAGCGTGGCCTCGGGAATAGCGGCCACGATTGTGGGCAAGGCCTCTTCAACGAACCACCGAAGCCCCGATTCGTTGGGCGCCCAGTCCAAGCCTCCGACAAAGCCTAATTGAAGCTCGACCCGCGGAGCCAAGAGACTCTCCTCATACCTTCTTAGAAGCAAGGAGCATGGCAGATACTCAGCTCGAGCCGTAGGCACATTCCGCCGGACCCAAGAGAGGTCATCGGGAGAGAGGGTCAGCGTGAGCTGGCATCGCCTAATGGCGTCCATCTCGAACCATCGCGCACGCCGAACCAGCCATTGCGCCAGAGTGCCGAGCGACTGGGAACGCCTGGACCAAAGCTCCGATTCGATATTGTGGGCCCGATACACGAGGGGGCAGTTGAAGCTCCGCGCAAGCGAGAGGCCGATGTCCACGAGCGGAAGGTGCTCCACGTGCACGACGGTTGGCGAGAAGCGGTGGTGCTGCGACGCGCGAACCACACGTCGGGCGGCATGGCGGTTGGCGAAGCGCATCCGAAGAGGTGACCCGCGCCCAAGAATAGCTCCAGCGACCGACACCCACCTCGGCAAGCCACGAATCCCAAGGGTGATCCCACCTTGGTACCCTGACAAACCAGTACAGCCCCGCCTGGGTGGTTCCCGCAGGAACACCGGGAGCACTTGGTTCCAGCCGATGCGGGCCAGGCCTTCCAGCAGGTCCGCGATAATCACGCTGCTGCCGTTTTCGCGGCACCAGGGTTCGACGGGAGCAAGAAACAAGACTCTCGGACGTCGATTCACGAGTGACGAGTTCAGCGGCCCGCCACGTCGAATGGGTGGAACTCCGAAGAAATAGTTGCCTTCATTGAGAGGGCGGGACGGTTCTACCCGCCCGGCCGGTCTTGGCACGCCATCCAAAGTCGGTCCCGTGTGATGGCGAAGGTACTCCGGAACTCAGGCGGAAGAGCAGGCGCGGGGTGCCGCGACGTCCAACTCAAGATCGGCAGTGGCACGAAACCGCCCGGTGAGCCTAACGCAACGCGGAGAGGGATGAGAGATCAGGAGGCCTCGCCGGGACGGTATTCGCCACACCAATCAACCTGAGAAACTGCAAATGCCCCGTAGCAGATATACTCTCCTGGCCGGTTGAGGCAGCCTTGATCCACAATCATCATCCCGCCGAGCCGAGCGACGTTAGCTGCCGCTACGTCGAATGCCGTTTCCACGCTATTAAGCTTGTGGTTGTTGTGACCAAACTGATTGCAAAGGAAATCGTCGTCATCGAACAAGAGTGTGTTGTTGCCGTCGTACACTCGCGCCGATAGGTCGAACGTCTCGCTGCCGGTTCGAGTAACCTTGTACTCCAGCCGGTACGTGGTGTTGCGAGTGAGGTTAACCTGCCAGCGATGATAGTGATTCTGAGCGTTCTGCGGCTCAAGCGTATAGACGAAGCTGTTTCCGGAGAATTGCTCGAACTTCACCCAGAGCGGCTGGCTGCCCGCCCCGGGCGCATGCTGAATGGGATGGTTCGAGCAACCCGAATCCACGCCGGAGAGGCCGACCCACACATAGTACCGAAAGTAGAGCGTCTCCCCCACATTCGGTGCGCTCCAAGCACTGGCAATCGCCTTAGTGACTCCATGGGCACCTGAGCTCGGGGTATTGTACTCCAAGCGCAGAGCGTTTGTGGAAGGCCAACCGGTCAATCCTTGTGCAGCTGCGTTTACGACAACATCCAGCGCCGACAGGTTCACCACATCCCACTTTCCTCCGTCACCAACCGCCGCCACCGTGCTTCCGGTAGCGGCGCGCCAGTCCGACGCAAAAACCAGGGCAGGCCCAGCGCTCAGTTCACGAACGCCGAACTCCGCACGAGCGCTCTGTCCGACACCTACCGCGATGTCTTTAAAAGCACTCGAGTCTGTTCTGGCGTAGCCAGAAGGTGGAGTATATGTGACGCGATAGGTACCGACGGGTGTGTTTGGTGCCGTTCCCAGACTCGCCCCGTTGCTGGGAGTGGGAAGCGACACGCTGACTCCCGAAGGGCTTCCGTCCGGACGGGTGACTGCTACGGATCCGGCACTGGTTGCACCTGCGGCGAAGCCTGAGACCCGCACCTCAAGCGTGCCAACTGCCTGCACGGTGAAATCCGCCCGTGCCGAGCTATTCGCCGAGACAGTGACGTCCTTGGTGTTGCTCGCGTCCGTCAACAGATGGCTGCTGGGCGGCGTGTAGGCAATTCGATAAGTCCCGACCGGCACACCTGTCGCGACACCGAGACTCACCCCCTGGGAATCAGCATTAGGCATCGCAACGGTGACGCCCGGATCGGTGCCATCTGGTCGCGTTACCGTAACAGTGCCGGCCGCGCTGCTTGCCAGGCCCGATACGCGGACCTCGAGGGTCCCGGTTTCGCCCACGGCCGACGGCACT
>DATMBH010000245.1:0-5900 GCA_035559335.1 Gemmatimonadales bacterium | reverse complement strand
CACCACGCCCGTCATGAGGTTCGCGCCCATGACGGCCAGGCCCTCCCACACGAACGGCCGCCACAGGAAGAGCAGTGCGACCAGGAGGAAGATCCAGGCACCCCACGACCAGGAGGAAAACGCCAGTACCAGCGACAGGATTGGAGAGGCCAGCATCACCATGAACTTCAGCGGCGTGCCGGCCCAGAACAGCATCGCGAACAGGATTCCCGCGAACACCAGCGCCGAACCCAGGTCGGGCTGGAGCGCAACCAGACCCGCGGGGACTGCCGCGATCACGACGGGCGCCAGAAGCTCGCGCAGCGAGCCCGCCACGCCTCGCTGTCCGGCGAGGAACCTCGCCAGCATGAGCACGGTGGCCAGCTTGGCGAATTCCGCGGGTTGGCCGATCCGCACGCCGCCTATCGCAAGCCACGAGCGCGTCCCTGCCGCCGTCCCGCCGCCGGTTCCTACCAGCAGCGTGAGCATCAGCAGCACCAGTGCGAATCCGTATAGCGCTGGAGCCACCCACTCCAGCACCCGTGGCGAGAGCCGCATGACAAACAGCGCCGCGACTATTCCGATGCCGATCCAGACCAGCTGCCGCTCCCACACGTGAGCCGCGGGCGTGGGGATGTCGGTCTGTCCCGCGGAGTAGAGCACCAGGGCGCCGTAGGCCAGCAGCGCCAGGGTAACCAGCAGCAGCGGCCGGTCGGCGGCCATCAGCCGTCTCATCCGCCGCTCCTGCGTTGGGACAGCTGGATATCGGGACTCGTTCCCGCTCGCGGTTGGATACGCCGCGGCGGTGGCAGCGACTCGAGCGGCAGGTCGCGCGGCGCCGAGTCAATGGGGATCGGCAGCGGCTCGATGGCCGCCCCTGCTCGCACCGAGTCGGGGCCAAGCAGGTAGCGCTCGATGACCCGGGCCACGTACGGCGCCACGGTGGTGCCGTGCTCGCCGAACTCGAAGATCCCGCCCACCACTATGGCCGGGTTGTCTGACGGTGCGAACGCTATGAACCAGCCGTGGTCCAGCCCGTGCGGGTTCTGCGCAGTACCGGTCTTGCCGGCGAGCTGGAGTCGTTCCAGCCGCGCACCGCGGGCAGTGCCCTGCTCCACCACCGCGATCAGCGACCGGCGCACCGCGAGGAAGGTCGTGTCGGAAACGCGGATCGGCGCCGGCGGCGCGGTCCGCTCCCGCACCACGTGGGGCGTGGGCACGTGACCGCCGTTGGCCAGCGCGGCGTAGAAACGCACCATGTTGATCAGCGTCTGGGCGTTCTCTCCCTGGCCGATAGAGAGGTTCAGCGCCACGGCGTTGGTCCACCGACCCCGACCGTACAGCCGGTCGTAGTACTCGACGCCTGACGGATACACCGACGAGAGCTCTCCCGGGAGATCCACTCCGCTGCTGGCGCGGAACCCGAGCGCGACACCGTCCTCGAGCATCGGTCCTACGCCGAGCCGCAGGCCCAACTGATAGAAGTACACGTCGCACGAGCTGGCAATCGCGCCGACCAGGTCCAGCGAGCCATGGCCCTCGGGCTTCCAGCACCTGAAGAACCGGTTGCCGAACTGCATGCCGCCGCGGCACGGCTGCGGCATGTGGGTGTCCATCCGCACCAGTCCTCGCTGCAGTGCCATGATGGCGGTGGCCAGCTTGAACGTCGAAGCCGGCGGGTAGCGGGTGGAAATGGCGCGGTTCAGCAGCGGGCGCGCAGGGTCCTCGTTCAGAGAACGCCACAGTTCCCGCGGCACGCCCCCCACGAACGCGTTGGGATCGTAGGACGGGTTCGAGTACAGAGCTAGGATCGCCCCGGTCCGCGGCTCCATCGCGACCAGCGCCCCACGGTACTGTCGTGGATAGATGGCCGCGACGAATCGTTGCAGGTCGAGATCAATTGTGGTGCGCACCGGCCGCCCAGGTTCGGCCGCCAGAGCCGGGGCGCCCTCCTCCCGCACCACTCTTCCTAACGCATCGACCTCGACGAACCGCACGCCGTCGCGGCCCTGCAGCGAATCCTCGTACTGCCGCTCCAGGCCGACCTTTCCCACGATCGCCCCGAGGCGCCGGCCGCTGAACTGCGGGGTCTGCAGTTCGCCTTCGGTGACCTCGCCTACGTAGCCCACCAGGTGGGCCACGGCGCTGCTGTCAGGGTAGGCGCGTTTCGGCTCCGATTGGATCACAAGTCCGGGGAGCGTCGCCCTGCGTTCCTCGAGCGCAGCGACCAGAGCGAACGGCGCGTCCTTCACCACCAGCGCCGGCTCGTAGGGTGCGCGCCGGTGCCGCTGCATCACGCGGCGCACCGTTTCGGAGTCCAGCGGCACCACCTCGCCCAGCCGCTCTAGCATCGCCCGCAGCGTGTCGGCGCTCTGGGCGATCAGCAGGACCGAGTATCCCGGCACGTTCTCGGCAATAACCTGACCGTTGCGGTCCAGGATCAGCCCGCGCGGCGCCGGGACCGGGATCGGACGCAACCGGTTCGACTCGGAGCGCAGCGCGAAGGTATGGTGCTGGACCACCTGGAGTCGGAAGAACTGCGCCAGCAGCACCGCGAAGACGACACCGAGCACCCGCACCGCGGTGCCGGCGCGCTGCGCGACCGCGAACGGGTGAAACGCCGAGCGCTGGGTCACCGCAAGCTCCGCGGCAAGACCCATCCACGCACGGCTAGCAGCAGGACCAGCGCGGCAACTGCGGTGGCCGCCGCAGCTAGCACCGACCAGGTGCTCAGCTGCCACAGCAACGCCGATCCCGCCAGCTGGTTGGCCGCCAGCGCCTGCACCACGTCACGCAGCCATGCCGCGCCAGCAACGAAGGCCGCCGTGACCAGCACGTTGTCGGCCACGAAGACAGTGTGGGTCCAGCTCGCTAGGTAGGCCGCCAGCGTGTGAGCCAGCGCGGCCGCGCCGAATGCCGTCGGGGCCGTGGCGTCGTGCACCACGCCGACCACGAATCCCGCCACGGCTGCCACACCGGGACGGGAGTTCATCGCGTAAAGGACCAGGGCAACGAGCACGAAGTCCGGCGCATAACGGTTATCGCCCAGCGCCGGCCGCAGCGCGAAGTGCAGCATCACCAGCGCTCCCAGCGCCACCCACAGCCGCAGGCCGCCAGGCCGACTCACGGCACCCCCGGTCCCGGGCGCCGCGGCGAGGCCACCGCCGAGTCGCCCAGCGTGTCGGCGAACCTGGGGCGCAGATCGGCGCCAGGTTCATGCGTCAGCAGGACCATCACGTGCGTTATAGCGGCCGGGTGCACCGCCGGGCGCAATAGGTAGGTACGCTCCCAGCCCTCCGATTCGCTCAGCACTCCCTGCACCGTGCCGATCGGAATTCCGCGCGGAAACACGCCCCCGAGCCCCGAGGTAACGACAACCGTGCCCTCCGGAACCTCCGACCGGTACGGAATGCCGCGCAGCTCCATCACTTCGCCGGCGCGAGCGCCGCGCCGCGCGGCCACTATTCCGTAGATGCGTGACTCGTCCACCATTGCGCTCGCCCTGAACTCGGGGTGAGTCCATGCCAGCGCCACGCTGGTGCGCTCATCCACGGTGAGCACCGTGCCCACCAAGCCCTCCGGCGTCACCACCGGCGCTAGCTGCCGCACGCCCTCGCGCCGCCCCAGACCCAGCACCAGCGTCTGGCCATCGGAGACTCCGGTCTGGTGCAGCACCTCCCCGGCGACGAACCCCACCCCGATACGGGCTCCCAGGCCCAGCAGCGCGCGTAACCGCTCGTTCTCCGCCTCGGTCTCGCGAAGCCGGCTGGTCGCCAGGGCGAGCGAATCGCGTTCGGCTCGCAGCCGGTCGAGACGTTCACGATGTTCGGCGAAACGGACTACTTCGCGCTGAAGCGCGAGGAACGGCGCCAGAACTGTCTCACGGATCCCGGAGGCCAGAGGAGAACTGAGCGACTCGGGCAGCGCAAGCGCCCCGAGCGACAGCGCCAGGCAGGCTACAAAGGCCGCCGTGTCGGCCCTAGTCCTGAAGCGCTCCGTCCCGGCGCGAGCCACTGGTCCGTCAGGTGGTCAGTACGGTGCGGTACTTCTCCGGATCGTCGAGGATGCGTCCGGTGCCGCGCACCACACAGGTGAGCGGGTCCTCGTCAACGTGAATGGGAAGCGACGTCTCGTGCGCCAGGAGCACGTCGAGACCCCGAATCAGCGAACCGCCGCCGGTCATCACGATCCCCCGGTCCACGATGTCGCTGGCCAGCTCCGGAGGTGTAATCTCCAGCGCGCGGCGCACCGCATCCACGATCTGCTGCACCGGCTCCTGGATCGCCTCGCGGATCTCGCTGCTGTGCACGCGAACCGTCTTGGGAATCCCCGAGACCAGGTCGCGCCCCTTCACCTCCATCTCGCGTTCCTCGCCCACCGGCGCCGCGGACCCGACCTCGATCTTGATGCGCTCAGCAGTAGGTTCGCCGATTAGGAGGTTGTAGTTCTTCCTCATGAACTGCACGATCGCGGTGTCCATCTCGTCGCCGCCGGTGCGGATCGACGTGTCGCACACTATGCCGGACAACGCAATCACCGCGATCTCGGTCGTGCCACCGCCGATGTCAATCACCATGTTGCCAGTCGGCGTCTCGATGGGCAGGCCCACGCCGATCGCCGCCGCCATCGGCTCGGCGACCATGTAGACCTCCTTCGCTCCGGCCGACTGCGCGCTGTCGCGCACCGCGCGCTTCTCCACCTCGGTGATGCCGCTCGGCACGCACACGATCACCTTCGGCTTCACCGGGAAGACGTGCTTGTTGATGATGGTGGAGAGGAAGTAGCGCAGCATCTTCTCGCATACGTCGAAGTCGGCGATCACGCCGTCCTTCATGGGGCGCACCGCCAGAACACCATCGGGCGTACGACCCAGCATTCGCTTCGCTTCCAGTCCTATGCCCTTGATCTTACCGGTGCCCTTCTCCACGGCGACTACCGAGGGCTCGTTGAGCACGATGCCCTCGCCACGCACGTACACCAGCGTGTTCGCCGTCCCGAGATCCACCGCGATCTCGTTGGCCGGAAGCCATGAACCCAGTTTCAGAGGCCACCGCATTCGGCCGTTGTTTTCCCGGATCGATGGGGTTGGCAATGATGCGGAGGCGCCGCGAAGCCGCTCACCGCGGGAATTCATAACGTATCGCTGCATCAACACTTAGGCAAGCGACTGCAAATGCTTGCAGTCGGTTCGAGAGCCGGCCCGCAACGCCTCGGCCGAAGCCACAGACGGCCCACCGGCGCTCGGCGTAACCGGCCAGGCGCGGTTAGTTTTCTCCACCCATGACAAGAGCCACCGCAGAACGCATCGCTGTTGTCGACAACGACCAGTGCGACGAGTGCGGGCTGTGTATGCCGCTGTGCCCGCCCGAAGCAATTCACATGACCCGCAGGGGGCTGGTGGTTGACCCCGTTGCCTGCACCGGCTGCGAGAAGTGCATCAAGCCCTGCCCGGTGGGCGCACTCTCGATGGTGGATGCGTGAACCGGGTTGACGTGCTGGTCGTAGGGGCCGGTCCGGCAGGCTGCGTCGCGGCCTGGGAGGCCGCCTCCAGCGGCACCGGGCTCGACGTGCTGCTGATCGAGCGCGACCGCGCAATTGGCGCGCCGGTCAGGTGTGCCGAAGGTGTCGGGGACAAGGGGCTGCGTGAGTTCATCTCGCCCGACGGCGCGTCCTGGGTGTCGGCCAAACTGACCCGGGTATACCTGCGCGCCCCGGACGACACCGACGTGCTGGTTAACTGGAACGACGTGGGCTGGATCCTCGATCGCTCCCGGTTCGAGCCCGCGCTCGCCGACGAGGCAAGGCGCGCCGGCGCCGAGGTGAGGATCAGGACGGAGGCCCTCGGAATAACGCGCGCCGGCGGCGGCTGGAAGGTGCGGCTGGCAGGGCCCAGTGGGGAGGAAGAAATCTTCGCACGCGTG
>DATMBH010000244.1:0-3307 GCA_035559335.1 Gemmatimonadales bacterium | reverse complement strand
CCGCCTTACTGCCCCTCCTCCTGATACAGCATCCCCCCCACATCCCCCGCCGCCACCATTGACACCAACCCGCCCGCGCTGGCGGCCGCGACCAGCTTCCACGTGTAGAACGCCATGAACCAGTACGACGTGAAGGCGCCGCCCACCGCAATGAACAGCGCGATGGACGCAATCAGGGCGGTTTTCGGGCCGGGGCCAAATCGGGGACGGATCGCGGCATAGAGCCACACCAGCACCAGGCCGAGCACGAAGTCCAGCGCGATGAAGCCGATCATCGGCAGGTTGCCGGCCTTCTCAGCTAGTCCGGGGTGGAACATCTCGGTCTGTGCTTCCCAGCGCGAGCCGAGCCACAGGTTGTTGACCAGGAAGTCCACCACGTTCATCACCAGTCCGGCTGCCAGCCCGCCCAAGACGACGCGGCCGGTGTTGATCTGCGCCATGATCCACCCCCTGGGAATCGTGAGCTGTGTTGCTGCCTGCGGAATGACCTAAAGTGTGCGCCGCTGCTTGAGAGCGCCAGATGCGTGCCTCTCAGCTGCCGGGTTCCAGCCCGACGGCCTTCACCAGATCACGGAACCGCGGCAGAGGTCGCAGCGGATCGGCGATGGGGTTCACGCCGAGGTACACAGGCCAGCCGCGGCGTTCCTTCATGCCGACCTCGATCCAGTCCAGGGCGGTCTCGAGGTTCCCGAGCCCGATGTGGACTGTAGCGAAGCCTATCGGTGACACGTAGTCCTGGGCCGCAATTGCCTCCAGCTCGGACAGGATCGCGAGCGCTTCGGGCCGCTTGCCGGCGCGTGAGAGCAGGTACGCCAGTTGCGCCTTCGCGTACGGTCCAGCCGACGGCTGGGCGAGACCCTCGCGAAACGCGGCTTCGGCCTGGTTCCACTGCTCCATCATCGTCAGCGTTAGGCCGAGCACGCGGTAGCTCTCCTCTGCGGTGGGGTTCATGGCTATGGCGCGGGCCGCGTGGTCTCTGGCCTGGGAGTAGCGCCGCGCATAGAAGTAGGTCCACGCTACCGACCGGCGTATGGATACCGATGCCGGATCCAGCTCTAATGCGGCGTGCACCGATACCAGTGCCTCCTCGTGCCTGCCGCGTGTGCTGAGCCAGAAGGCGTACCACTGGTGCGCGGATGCGTATCGGGGGTCCAGCTCGATCGCCCGCTGGAACTCGCGCTTGGAGTCCTCCCAATTCCAGTCGTGGATGAACAAGCTCCATGCCAGCGACGCGTGGGCCTCGGCAAGCCCCTCGTCCAGGGCGAGCGCCTTGCGGGCGTACTCCTTGGCCCGCGCGAAGCCTTCGGCCACCGGGACGCTGCGGTAGTCCAGGCCGAGAGCGTAGGAGTCGGCCAGCCCGGCGTAGGCCGGGGCGAACGCCGCGTCCTGCTCGATGGCCTGTTCGAAGTACCGGATCGCGGCCGCCATGGACTCCTGGGAGCGCTTGTTCCACTCGTAGCGCCCCTTGAGGTACAAGCTGTAGGCCGCCACGCTGCTGGTGTAGCGCCGATGCACCGGCTCAGAGTAATGGGCCAGGCCCCGGGATCGCAGCGTGCCCACGATCGTGCGCGCGATTTCCTCCTGGATCGCGAACACGTCCTCTAGGGTGCGATCGAAGCGCTGTGACCACAGCAACCTTCCATCCTCGGTGGATGAGAGGCGCGCGCTGATCCTGAGGCGGTTGCCGGAGCGCCGCACCGTGCCTTCGAGGACCCACGCAGCCCCCAGCAGTGCCCCGATGGCGCGCACGTCCTGCGGCTTGCCCTTGAGCGCGAAGGTGGAAGTTCTCGACGCGACCCGGAGTCCTTCAACGGTGGCGAGCGCGTCTATCAGCTCCTCGCTGATTCCGTCGCTCAAGTATTCGTTCTCCGGGTCGGAGCTGGCGTTGACGAACGGAAGTACGGCGATGCACTTGCCGCCGATCGTGCTGCGGGCGCTGGCGAGGGCCGGGTCGTCCGGTGCGCTCAGCGCGTCCACGAATTCCTTCACAGTGCTGAAGCGGCCGGCGGGGTCTTTCTCGAGGGCGCGCAGCAGCGCGCGCTCGATGGGGGCAGGGACCTCCGGTCGCAGCGCCCGGATGGGGCGCGGGTTGGCAGTGACGTGCTTGGCGATGGTAGCGCGCGCGTTCTCGCCCCGCAGCGGAGGCTCCCCCGCCAGCATCTCGTACACCACGCAGGCCAGGCTGTACACGTCGCTGGCGTTGCCCAGCTCGCGCTCACCCGCGCCCTGCTCGGGGCTCATGTATTCCGGCGTGCCGATGGCGATCCCGATCTCGGTCACGCGCTCCGGCTCGACTGCGCAGCATGCCTGAGCGATGCCGAAGTCCGCCAGCAGCGCCAACCCGTCGGCGAACAGGATGTTGTCGGGTTTGACGTCGCGGTGAATGAACCCCTGGCGGTGCGCGTAGTCCAGCGCGGAGCCCACCTCGCGCGCCACCTTAAGCGCCTCGGCGAGCGTCAGGCGGCCGTCCCGCGCCAGTCGCTGCCGCAGGTTGCCTCCCGGTATGTGGGGCGTGACGTAGTACAGCAGCCCGCCGGCAGCGCCGGAGTCAATCAGCGGGACGATGTGGGGGTGACTGAGTCGGGCCGCGATCTGGATCTCGCGCAGAAACCGGTCGGCGCCCAGTGAGGAGGCGAGGTCCGGGTGCAGCACCTTGATGGCGACCTCGCGGTTGTGCCTGACGTCCCGGGCCAGATACACGGTCGCCATCCCTCCACGACCGAGTTCCCGGAATACCTCATACCTCCCCGCCAGATGCTCGGCCAGCTGTCCATCCGCCATCTCGCCCCCTATCCCCCCGTGCCCTCCGTCCCGGCTGTCACCTCGGTCACCTCACAACCCCCACAGCCAAATCCGCCAACCGCCTTCTTACCTCGAAGATCCGCGTGTTGTCGCGGGTGGGATGCACCCGGTTCGTCAGCAGCACCACGAACAGGTCGCGTTCCGGATCGATCCAAATGCTCGTTCCCGTGAATCCCGTGTGACCGAATGCCCGTGGCGAGAGTCGAGAGCCCGCCGAGTTCTGGCCGTTAGGCGTCTCCCATCCCAGAGCCCGGTGTGACAGGGTCGAGTCCTGGCGCCGCGCGAACAGGCGCACGGTTTCAGCGGACAGCAGTGGCGCGCCCTCGCGCAGCATCATCTGCGCGAAGCGCACCAGGTCCGGCGCCGTGGAGAACAGGCCCGCGTGGCCCGATACCCCGTCCATCGCGAACGCATTCTCGTCGTGCACCTCGCCCCACACCAGCCGGTGCCGGTACACAGTGTCCATCTCGGTAGGCGCGATACGCGGCCGCCACGAACGGGGCGG
>DATMBH010000243.1:0-2756 GCA_035559335.1 Gemmatimonadales bacterium | reverse complement strand
GCGTTCCCCCCGCCGCGGTTCGTGCTCGCGGACGTGGACCTGCTGGCCACGCTGCCGCGTCCGCACCTGTTGGCCGGGATGGCCGAGGCCATCAAGCACGGCGCGATCGCCGATGAGGCGTACTTCACCGCGCTATGCGATCCCGGCCCAGTGAAGGCGCGCGACTGCGAGGCGCTGCTGGCGGTGGTGCGGCGCAGCGTGGAGATCAAGGCCGCGGTGGTCAGGGAAGACCCGCGCGAGTCCGGCAGGCGCGCCATGCTCAACTTCGGACACACCGTGGCCCACGCGCTGGAGGCGGTGGCGGGCTACTCGTTGCTGCACGGGGAGGCGCTGGCGATCGGCATGTGCGTCGAAGCAGAGGTCGGCGAAGCGTTAGGCGCCACCGAGAGCGGCACCGCCGCCCGGCTGAAGCAGGCGCTCAAGCAGTACGATCTGCCCGTGACGCCGCCCGATGAATTGCGCGCCGAGCTGCTGCTGGAAGCGATGCGCCGCGACAAGAAGAACCGCGCCGCGCGCATCCGGCTCGCGCTCCCGCAAGCCATCGGCGCTTTCGCACAGCGTGTTGATGGTGCGTGGACAGTGGAGGTGGATGAGACGCGGCTGCAATCGACGCTGCACTAGATAACCTGTTATACAACAACGGCTTAGCGTGTTGCGACGCGCGACGTTCAGCGTATACTGACGATGTTGAAATGTGAGCGAAATCCATAACACTCTTGGCCGGAACAACTTAGTGATGTGGACAACTTTTTCCACTTGACAGGCGGTTTTTCACTTCCCTAGTATCGCGACTCATCCGTTTGCAGCGCCGCCGCAGGACAACTGAGCACATCGTCCAGTCAGTTTTGCGACAGGGGAACCGGCATGCGTCGTCCGACCAGCAGCAAGGCGAGCAAAGTCTTCTTTCGTCAGACCGCATCAGGATCGTTCGACCAGTACCTGCAGGACATTCAGAAGCTTCCGCTGATCCAGGACCCCGCCGAGGAGAAGCGGCTGGCGCGCCTAGCTCAGAAGGGTGACGCGGCTGCCGCCGAGCGGCTGGTGACGGCCAACCTGCGGTTCGTGATCTCGTACGTGAAGAAGTACCAGGGTCACGGCCTCGACCTGTCGGAGCTGGTTGCGATAGGCAACGAGGGGCTGCTGAAGGCGGTGCGGAAGTTCGATCCGGACCAGGGCGTGAAGTTCATCAGCTATGCGGTGTGGTGGGTGCGTCAGGCGGTGCTCAAGGCGCTGGCCGAGCAGACGCGCAGCGTTAGGATCCCGCTCAACCAGAACGCGCACCTGATCAAGATGTCGCGCACCGAGATGGTGCTGGCGCAGGAGCTGGGGCGCGAGCCCACGGACGGCGAGATCGCCCGGGCCCTGGGCGATTCGGCCGAGAACGTGCGTAGCGCGCGGCGGATGACCAGCACCGAGATCTCGCTCGATGCCCCGGTGGACCGCACCGACCGCGACGCGGCCACGCTGGGCGAGCGGTTCGCCGGCGTGGACGGCAGCGAGATCGAGGAAACTACCGACAGCAACCTGATGCGCAGCTTCATCGACAAGGTGTTTGACAAGTACCTCACGCCGCGCGAGAAGAAGATCCTCTACCTCTATTACGGTCTGGAGCAGGGTTCCGAGGCCATGACGCTGGAGAAGATCGGTGCGCTGATGGGCGTGACCCGCGAGCGCATCCGCCAAATCCGGGAACGCGCCTTCGAGAAGCTGCGCGAGTGCCCGGAGGGTGCGGCGTTGATGAGGTTCTGGACGGCGGCGTAGGGGATGTAGTGGGCGGTTGGGGCGGTAGGGGGCTCTAGAGGCGGTAAAAGCAAGGTGGCGGAGGCTCCAGTTCGGGCGCTTCCGCCACTATCGTCTGCCGCCCCTGCGGCCCCTGCGAGCGCTGTCGCCACTGCCACCCGCTCCGCCCCTGCTGCCCGTAGCCCATCTACCGCCATACCGCCTGCCCATTCCACCGCCTACATTCGCTCCATGTCCTCGGCCGCGCTTCTGGCCGATCTCGCGGACGTGGTTGGTGCGCGGTTCGTGCGCACCGAGCCGGCGGCGCTGGAGACCTTCGCGGCTGACGGCCTTCCCACGCATCGCGCGGTCCCTTCCCTGGTGGTGTTCCCGGGTTCGACAACCGAGGTCTCGGGAGTACTGCGTGTGCTAGCGCGCGCCGGCGTACCGTTCGTGGCGCGCGGGGCCGGTACCGGTCTGTCCGGCGGAGCGCTGGCTGCAGCGCCGGCGGTGCTGATAACGCTCACCCGCCTGGCGCGCATCATCGCGGTGGACGCGGTGAACCGCCGCGCCGCGGTGGAGCCCGGAGTGGTGAACGTGTCGCTGTCGCGGGCCGCCGCGCCGTTCGGACTGCACTACGCTCCCGATCCATCCAGCCAGACGGCCTGCACCATCGGCGGCAACGTCGCCGAGAACGCGGGCGGCCCGCACTGCCTCAAGTACGGCGTCACCACCAATCACGTGCTGGCGCTCGAGATCGTGCTGCCTGACGGCGAGGTCGTAAGGCTCGGCTCCGAATCCGGAGAGCCATGGGGTCCCGACCTGGTGGGTTTGTTCACGGGCAGCGAGGGCATGTTCGGTATCGCGACCGGCATCACCGTGAGGCTGACGCCGGTGCCGCCCAGTGTGCACACGTTGCTGGCCGATTTCCCCTCCGTCAGGCAGGCGGGCGAGGCGGTGTCGGCGATCATCGCCTCGGGCATCGTTCCGGCCGCGCTGGAGATGATGGACCAGGCCACCATCCTCCTGGTCGAGAA
>DATMBH010000242.1:0-4852 GCA_035559335.1 Gemmatimonadales bacterium | reverse complement strand
CACCACGCGCACCGGCGCGATGACGTCCGATTCGGCCACCGAACCCACGCGCACCCGCGCCGGCGCGAGCGCCGCCCCCTGAGGGAACGCCAGCCACGTGAGCGTGGCGACACCGACCGCCAGCAGCAGACGCGTGCCGTGTACGCGCAGTACGCGCCGCAGCGCGTTCACCCCGAGGCGTCCTCCTGGTACGCCTTGATGATCTCCTTCACCAGCCGGTGCCTGACGACGTCCCGCTCCTCTAGATAGCAGAACGCGATCCCGTCGATTCCCGGAAGCACCCGCTCCACCTGGAGGATGCCGGACTCCTCACGGCTGGGGAGGTCGATTTGGGTCTTGTCCGCGGTGATCACCGCCCGCGAATTCACGCCCAGCCGGGTCAGGAACATCTTCATCTGCATGCCGGTGGTGTTCTGGGCCTCGTCCAGGATCACGACCGCGTCCTGGAGCGTGCGGCCCCGCATGTACGCCAGGGGAGCGATCTCGACCACGCGCTGTTCGAGAGCCCGCTGCACCTTGTCGTGCGGCAACATGTCCTCAAGCGCGTCGTACAGCGGCCTGAGGTAAGGGTCCACCTTCGCCTGCAGGTCGCCAGGCAGGAACCCGAGTCGCTCGCCGGCCTCGACCGCCGGCCGCGCCAGCACAATCCGCCTCACCCGCTTCTTGAGCAGCATGTCCACCGCAACCGCCACCGCCAGGTAGGTCTTGCCGGTGCCGGCCGGGCCGATGCAGACCACGATCTCGCTGTCGTAGAGCGCCTGCACGTAGGCGCGCTGGCCCGCCGTCTTGGGCTGCACGACGCGCCGCTGGCCCGGCAGCACGATGCGCGGCGACTCACCGTTGTGGTGCGGCTCGGCCACCCCGTGCGCCACGTCATCGGCGATGCGGCGCACGTCGTCGGTGTCCATCGCCTCGCCCATCCGCGCGATTTCGATCATCTGCTGCGCCACCGGCACCGCCCGCTCCACCGCCTCGATCGGCCCCGCCAGCGCCAACTGGTTGCCGCGCAGCGTCGCGCGCACGCCTGCCAGCCTGGACAGCTCGTGAAGGTTGGAGTCGTTCACACCAGCCAGCGCCAGCGGGTCGGCGCCTTCCACGTCGAGCCGGTGCACGATATCGTCGCTGGGGCTCACTCGCCCACCTTAAGATGCAGCACGTCGAGGTCCTCCTGTCTGACCGCGGCCGGCGCGTCCTCGAACAGCGCCCGCGCCTGGGCCGTCTTGGGGAACGCGATCACGTCGCGCAGCGACTCGGCTCCAGCCAGCAGCATCGCGATGCGGTCGAAGCCGAGCGCGATTCCGCCGTGCGGAGGTGCACCGGCCGCCAGGCCCTCGAGCAGGAAACCGAATCTGCGCCTACCGTCCTCCGCGTCGATTCCGAGGCGGTCGAAGACCCGCTGCTGCAGCGCCGGGTCCACGATCCGGATCGAGCCGCTGCCTAGCTCCACCCCATTGACCACCGCATCGTAGTGGGTGGAACGCGCCCGCTCTGGGTCGGTCTCGAGCAGCGAGATGTCGTCCGGGTGCGGCGCGGTGAACGGATGGTGCATCGGCACCAGCGCTCCGGTCTCCGGCTCGCGCTCGAACATCGGGAAGTCCTCGATCCACACGAACGCGTCCTCCACGGCGGGCTTCAGGCCGAGCCTCCTCACCAGCTCCGTGCGTACCCGGCCCAGGGCGGGCCCAGTGACGGCATCAACCCCGGCGACCGCCACTACCGCGTCCCCATCCGCAAGTCCAAGGGACGTGGCGGCGGCGGCGCCTAACGCCTTCGCCCCAGGCCCCGTCAGTCCGTCCGGCCCGCGCTTCGCCCACACCAGGCCCGTGGCCCGCATGGTCTTTGCCGCTGAGGTGAGCTCGTCGAAATCGCGCCGCGACAGCGCCGCGCCGCCCGGCGCCACTATCGCCCGCACCCGTTCGCCGCGCGCGATGGCCTGGCGCAGGAACTCGCCGCTGTCGGCGCCTATCAGCGCCGACACATCGCGAATTTCCAGCCCGAAGCGCAGATCGGGCTTGTCGGTGCCGTACTTCTCCAGCGCCTCCGCATACGCCATCCGCGGGAACGGCGCCGCTGCCCGCCGCCCAGCCTCATCCCAGCAGGCGACCAACACCGCCTCCGTCACGGCATAGATGTCGGGGGCCGTCACGAACGAGGCCTCCAGGTCTATCTGGGTGAACTCGGGCTGGTGGTCGGCGCGCAGGTCCTCGTCCCGAAAGCAGCGCGCGATCTGGAAATAGCGGTCGAACCCCGCCACCATCAGCAGCTGCTTATAGAGCTGCGGCGACTGGGGCAGCGCGTAGAACTCTCCCGGGTGCACGCGCGAGGGCACCAGGTAGTCGCGCGCTCCCTCCGGGGTTGGCCGCGTGAGAATCGGCGTTTCGATTTCCAGGAAGCCCAGCTCGCTCAACACCGCGCGGGTGCGCTGCATCAGTCGGTGTCGTAGCTCCAAGCTGGCCTGCAGTTCGGCGCGCCGCAGGTCGAGGTGCCGATACCGCAACCGCAGTTCCTCGGCCGCCGGCTCTTCCCCGCGGCCGAGCGCCACGGGAATCGCCGGGGTAAGCGCCGGCCCCACCAGCCTGACCGAGCTGGCGCGCACCTCGATCTCGCCAGTGGCCATCTCGGCATTGGCCTGCCCCGGTGGTCGCGGCGCGACCACTCCCTCCACCAGCACCACCGATTCGGGAGACAGCCGCGAGGCCACCTCGTGCGCCGCCGCCTGCTCGGGCGCGAAGGCGACCTGGACGATTCCCGCGCGGTCGCGCAGGTCGATGAACACCAGTCCGCCGAGGTCGCGGCGCCGGTGCACCCACCCGCCAAGCCTGACGGTCTGACCTGAATGGTCGAGGCGCAGCTCCCCGCACCGGTGAGTCCGCATCGAGGTTGCAGCGCTCAAGCGAGCCATCGTGCCAGTCGTGTCCTCATGATCAGGTAGCCGCCTAACATTCCTGTGAATGCCCCCACGGTGTCGGCGATCCAGTCCTCGAGAGCCGCCTCGCGACCCGGGATCAGCTGCTGGTGCAGCTCGTCCAGCGCGCCGAACGCCACGATCACCAGGTAAGCTGCCGCCAGCCGGCGCCAGCGCCAACCGAGGACGTGGCCGGCGCGCGCCACCAGCGCGCCAAGCATCGCGTACACGCCCGAGTGCGCCAGCCAATCGCTGGGCGTGATCTCGTCCGGGAGGGAGTCACCGGGTATGGACGTGAGAAAGACCTGGAAGGCCAGCCACACCCCCACCTCCATCCACAGCCGCCGCGACCGCTCCACTAATTGGCTTCCGCCTCACGCACCACCCGCGCGAATTCCTCGGCCGTGGCCGCATTTAGGAGCCGCTCGCGCAACGAGTCACGGCGCACCAGGCGGGCGATCCGCGCCAACGCGCGGACCTGGTCTCCCGCAGCAGATTCAGGCCCCGCCACCAGGAACAGCAGCTGCACGGGCTGGCCGTCAACGGCCCCGTATTCGATGGGGTTGGCGGTCCGGCCCGCGACCAGCGTCAGGCGTTCGAGACTCGGCGTGCGCGCGTGCGGGATCGCGATGCCATGCCCGAAGCCGGTGGACTGGCAGTCCTCGCGCTCCCGGACCGCACAGAGGATGTCGCTCGCGTCCCCGCCGGCCACCGCGACCAGGTGCTCGACAAGCTCGCGGAGGATGCCGGGCTTGTCCCGGGATGTGAGGGGGACCTTGATACGATCGGCGCTCAGCAGCTGGCTCAGCAGCACTGGTCGGAAGTTAGTGTCAGGCCACAACTTGAGCAAGAAGTGCGAGGGCGGTAACCTTCGCTCGTGCGTCCCCTTGGAACCGCCATCCTGGCGCTGGCGCTGACCGGCAGGCCGGCCCTCTCCCAGGCTCCGCTCGCCACCGACCTGTGGCGAGTCGCGGCGGCAACCCTGGCGAGTCCGGAGGCGCTGGCAAGCGGACCTGCCGGGTCGCTGTGGAACCCGGCCGCACCAGCGGGCCGGAGCTCGTTGCGGCACCAGTTCGCCATCGAGACCATCCACAGTCCCGCAGAAATGGGAGTGGCCGGTGTGGTCGGCGGCCTGTCCCGACACCAGCGCGGGATCGGAACGGTGACGCTGCTGTACGGCAGGATGGGAATCGAGGACTTGGCCAGGACCGAGACCAGTCCCGAGGCGCTCCCCGATGGGGTCCCGGTCTACGCTCAGGTGACCTCGCTCGGTTATGCGACCGGCGTGTCGGATCGCCTGACGCTGGGCGTTGCGGTGCGCTCCCTGAGCGCGCGGCTGGCATCGCGACGGGAGGGCCGCGGCGCACTCGACTTCGGAGGACGCCTCGCGCTGCGCGGAGGTTTCGCCCTCGCTGCTGCGACCCGCTTTCTCGACCCGCTGTTCGGGTCGGGACGCACCTCGACCTCCTGGAGCGTGGCGCTCGAGTGGTTGACGCCGCCCTTCGAGCTGTTCGGCCTCCCGGCGGGCGTGAATGTGCGGGCCGGATCCACTGCCGGCGCTGGCGAGCAGGTTCGCTTCCTCGGCCTCGGGCTTGACGCCGCGCGGCTGCTTCAGGTGGACCTCGGTGCCGCCAACGAGCTTGCCTTCGGCGCAGCGGTGTGGCGCGCCCGAGTTGCCGTGTCGCTGGTCGCGGGGCGCTACACCGTGCGGTTTGCGCGTGATTCGGGCGTGCACGGCTTCGGCGGCACCTATCGGTTCGGACTTGGGGTCGAAGCGCCGTGAGTCCCCGGCCCGCGACCGACACGCTGCTCAACCTGGCGCCCGACGAGTCGCGACAGCGCCTCGCTGCCTGGCTCAAGGCCCGCGGCGAGCCCGCCTATCGACTCGACCAGGTATTCGCCCGGCTGTGGCAGCGTCCGGTGGCATCCTGGCACGATGCCACCGAC
>DATMBH010000241.1:0-3428 GCA_035559335.1 Gemmatimonadales bacterium | reverse complement strand
CCGACCCCGCCTCCCGCCGCGCGCGGCGTGTACAGCAGCGCCGGTTCGATCGCGAACAGGTGGGCCGGGGCACGGAGAATCGAGTCGGTGACCTCCTCCAGCGGCCCGATGTCCATCACGTAGATCGAGCGGCCGTGGGTCCCGGCCACCAGGGCGCGGTCGCGCGGGTGCACCACCAGGTCGTGGACCGGGACCGGTGGCATTCCCGTCATCAGCCGCTGCCACGTGGCGCCCGCGTCGAGCGACACATACGCCGCCAGCTCGGTGCCGAGGAACAGCAGCCCGCGACGCCGCGGGTGCTCGCGGATCACGTGCACGTACTCGTTCTGCGGGATCCCCGCGCTGATGGAGCGGAACGTGCGGCCGAAGTCGTTGGACACGAACACGTACGGCCGGAAATCGTCGCTGCGGTGCCCGTCGAACGTCACGTACACCGTGGCGCTGTCGAACGGTGAAGCCTCGACCCGGCTCACGTAGGTGTTGCGCGGAACCCCGGTGAACCTGCCCGTGAGGTTCTCCCAGGTGGCGCCGTCGTTGCGGGTGAGCCAGACGTTGCCATCGTCGGTGCCGACCCACAGGATCCCGGGGCGCAGCCGCGATTCCGACACGGTCGTAATGGTGCCGTAGGTCTCCGCTCCGGTCGCGTCCAGCGTTATGCCGCCGGTCGCGGTCATCGAGATCCGGATCTTCATGGTGTCGCGGGTAGACAGATCGTCGCTGATCGGCACCCACGAGTTGCCGCGGTCCACCGTCTTCCACAGCCGGTGGCCGCCCATGTAGAGCGTGTTGGGGTTGTGGGTCGAGATGAAGAACGGCGAGGACCAGTTGAACCGGTTGCGCGTGGCCCACGCGGTGTCGCGCCGGATCAGCGCCTGCACCGAGTCGATCATCCGCTGCGCCTGAGGGCTCGCTGGCTGCGCCGTGTCGCCGCGCCAGACGACAATAGAATCCTCCATCACGCGGCGCGCGCCCACGATCCCGAAGCCGGGACCGCCAGGCCTGATATTGACGCGCTCCCAGGTGCGGGCGTTGAGCCGCCCGATGTTTCCGCCCTGAGACTCGCTGTAGATGATGTCCGGATCGGTCGGGTCAATGGCGGCATAGAACCCGTCGCCGCCGCTCACGTTGAACCAGTCGCTGTTCCGGATGCCGCCGCGCGGGCTCTCGCTCGGCCCGCACCAGGTGCCATTGTCCTGCAGGCCGCCGCAGATCCAGAACGGCCGCTGCATGTCGACGCCAATCGCGTAGAACTGCCCCACCGCCACCTGAAGAATCGCGTCGTAGGTGCGGCCGCGGTCGAAGGTCTGCGCGATGCCGCCGTCCTGTCCGATCAGGAAGTGGTCCGGATCGTTAGGGTTGATCCACAGGGCGTGGTAGTCCACGTGGATCCCCTGGCCGATCTGGCGGTAGGTCCGACCGCCGTCGTTGGAGTAGCGGGCCTGGGTCGAAAGCCAGTACACCCGATCGGGATTGCGCGGGTCCACCCTCACCTGAGAGTAGTAGAACGGCCGGTTGTTCTGATCGTTCATCCGCTCCCAGGTGAGGCCGCCGTCCCTGGAACGGAACAGGCCCGACTGGAGCCGCTGGCGCTGGGTCGAATCCGGCACATAGCCGCGCCGCAGCGAGGCGGGGTTGGGATTGGAGTCGGCCTCGACGATCGCGTACACGATCTGCGGGTTGCTGGGCGCGTAGGCCACGCCAATCCGCCCCAGCGTGGTCGTCGGCAGGCCATTGCCGCGGATCGGCTGCCAGGTCTCGCCGCCGTCCGTGGTGCGGTACAGGCCGGAGCCCGGACCGCCGCTGCGCAAGAAGTAGGGTCCGCGCTGGCGCTCCCAGATCGCCGCGATCAGGCGGTCCGGATTGGATGGATCAATGGTGAGATCCACCGCCCCGGCCCGGTCGCTCACGAACAGCACCCGCCGCCAGTTCTGCCCTCCGTCCGTGGTCTTGTAGACGCCGCGTTCGGGGTTCGCGCCCCAGGCGCGGCCGAGCGCCGCAACCCACACTATGTTGGGATTGGTCGGGTGGACGACGACACGTCCGATGTGCTGGGTCTCGCGCAGCCCGACGTAGGTCCAGGTGCGGCCCGCATCCGAACTGCGGAACACGCCGGCGCCCGGCGATATCGAGTTGCGGGAATCCTCTTCGCCCGTGCCCGCGTAGATCACCGCCGTGTCGGACGGCGCGATCGCGATGTCGCCCATCGAGTGCACGCCGGTGGCGTCGAAGATCGGCGTCCAGGTAGTCCCGGCATTGACACTCTTCCACACGCCGCCGGTCGCGAACGCCACGTAGATCACCTTCGGATTGAGGGGGTTGGCCTCGATGTCGGTGACCCGGCCGCCCATGTTGGCAGGACCGACGGAACGCCACCGCAGTGAAGCCAGGAACGCCGAGTCCACCCCCGTGCGCTGGGCCTGGGCGGCGGCCGCAACCGGGGCGAAACTGGCGAGAGCGAGGACGGTACGAAGGACTCGCATAGCCTCTACCATAAGAGAATTGTTGAGTGAACCGGCTCCGGGCCGGAGCGCCCGAAGAGACCGACCAAGAGTTGCTACGTCAAGCCCGAGTGCGGCGTTGACGCCCGGGGTCGGCCGGGCGAGTTTCCGGGCCCATGAACCTGGCCGACAGCTACGACCTGCTGCGTCTCCTCACCACGCCCGTGGTCGCGATAACATCCCGCCGCGGCGACAAACTGAATGGAATGGTCACCGACGGCTGCGTGCGGGCGGGAATCGTGCCTGATGTGCCGCGCATCGGCGTCTATATCCACAAGTTCAACTTCACCCACGACATCGTCTTCGAAACCGGACGGATGGGAGTTCATATCCTCGGCAGGGGACAGGTGGACACCGTGTTGAAGCTCGGCTTCAGGAGCGGCCGCGACCACGACAAGCTGGCCGAGGTACCGCACAGGGTCGGACCGCTCGAACTCCCGATACTGGAGCATTGCGTGGCGTGGTGGGCGTGCGAGGTGGTGAACGCCATGGACACCGGCGCCTCGACGCTGTTCTTGGGCGAGGCGCGGGAATGGGGCCGCGGTCCGGAGCACGAGCCGCTGCTGCCGTCTTACCTTAGGAGCGTGCTGCCGGAGGAGTACGTCGAGATGTATCAGAGGAACCTGAGCATGGCCCAGAACGCCTCGCGCGAGATGTACAAGCGGATGGGCCCGCTCCACTGGCGCGGCCTCCCTAACTCTAACCCCTGAAGTAGTAGACGAGCTTCGCTACCAGCGCGCCTCGCAACGGTCGCCGCCAGGGGACGCCGCCTGCAAGCGCCGTGGGCCAGGCGGTGTTCCACACCAGGTACGCGTCGCTGCCCGGGGCCGGGATCCAGTGCAGCCGCGCATTCACCGTAAGCCGCTCGGATTCGTTGTCCCACTGCAGGAACAGGGTGGTGTTGAGGCGGGGCGCGGTGGCGTAGTCCAG
>DATMBH010000240.1:0-9777 GCA_035559335.1 Gemmatimonadales bacterium | reverse complement strand
CCGCGGAGCTGCGCCTGACGCAGCTGCGCGAGACCGCAGGGGGCTCGGTCGCGGCCGATGACGTTCAGCGCTGAGTCCCAAAGCGTCGAGGAGTTCCTGAGCCGCGCCCGCGAGGCCACCGACGCGGCGTTGGATCGGGCGCTCCCGCAGCTGCTGTCAGGAGCCTCGCCGGACCTGCGCGAGGCAGTCTGCTACGCCACGATGGGGTCGGGCAAGCGGTTCCGCCCGGCCCTGGTAATCGCGGCATACCAGACCGCCGGCGGAACCCACCCGGCCATCGCCGATCTGGCCGGCGCGGTAGAGATCGTGCATGCCTACTCGCTGGTACACGACGATCTGCCGTGCATGGATAACGACGACCTGCGCCGCGGTCGGCCGACCCTCCACCGCGCCATGGGCGTGGACGTAGCGACCAGGGCCGGCTTCGCCATGGTGGCGGTGGCCGCGGCCGCCGTCGAACGCGGCGCCGAGCGACTGGGCCTCACCGCGCCGCTTACCCGCGAGATCCAGCTGGTACTGTTCCGCGCCGCGGGCGCCAGCGGAATGATCGGGGGCCAGGTGCTGGACTTGCTGGCCGTCAACTCCGTATCCGAGCTGGAGTCGGTACGGGACCTGGAGGAGCGGAAAACCGGCGCGCTGATCGCGGCCTCGGTGGAAATTGGAGCGCTCGCGGCCCGAGCCGGTCCCGACATCCGCGAAGCCTACCGCGCCTACGGGCGTGACGTCGGGCTGGCCTTCCAGATCGCGGACGACGTCCTCGACCTCACCGCCACGGCCAGCGAGCTGGGAAAGACGCCCGGCAAGGACGCCAAGCTTGGCAAGGCGACCTATCCCGCATTCCTCGGCGTGGAAGGCGCGCAGCGTGAGGCCGAGCGCCTGGCCGAGCAGGCGGTGGCCCATCTGACGGCGGCGGGGGTATCTTCCCCGCTATTGGCGGCGCTCGCCCGATTCGTGGTCTCGCGCCGCTCCTGATTCAAAGAAGGAGAAGCATGTCTCTGCTGGCGACGATTCGCGGCCCCGAGGACGTTCGGCGGCTCCCCCCGGAACAGCTCCAGAGCCTGGCGGACGAGGTCCGGCAGCGCCTGATAGACGTGGTGTCCAATACCGGCGGGCACATCGGCGCCGGTCTGGGCGTCGTCGAACTGACGGTGGCGCTGCTGCACTGCTTCGAGAGCCCGCGCGACAGGATCGTGTGGGACGTCGGCCACCAGGGGTATCCGTGGAAGGTGCTGACGGGACGCAACGACCGGTTCCCCACGCTGCGTCAGGCGGGAGGCCTCAACGGTTTCCTCCGCCGCAGCGAGAGCGAGCACGACATCTTCGGCGCCGGGCACGCCGGCACCGCGGTGAGTGCCGCCTACGGCATCGCCACGGCCCGCGACCTGCTGGGAGAGAACTACCACGTGGTCGCCGTGCTGGGCGACGGCGCGCTGACCTGCGGCCTCAGTTACGAGGGGCTCAACAACGCCGGCCACTCGAACCGCGACTTCATCGTCGTCCTCAACGACAATGGCATGTCGATCGCGCCTAACGTCGGCGCGATAAACAAGTACCTTGGCTCGATCATCGCCTCGCCGGTCACCAATCGCGTGCGCGAGCGGGTCAAGGGCATGATCGAGGCGTCGTCGCGGTTCCTGGGTCACGGCGTGGTGGACTTCAGCAAGAAGCTGGAGGAGTCCATCAAGAACATGTGGTCGCCGGGCATGATCTTCGAGGAGCTGGGGCTGCGCTACTTCGGCCCGATCGACGGCCACGACATCGCCGCGATGCTGCGCACATTCGAGTTGGTCAAGTCGCTGAAGGGGCCGCGGCTGGTCCACGTCATCACCGAGAAGGGCAGGGGCTTCCCCCTGCCCGAACCGGACCTCGAGAAGTTCCACGCCCGCCAGCCCTACGATCCGGTGACCGGAGTGCTGCGGGTCTCCTCCGCCGGCGGTCCGCCAACCTGGACCAAGGTGTTCGGGGATGCTATCACGCAGTTAGGCGCGGAGTTCCCGAGGCTGGTGGCTATCACGGCCGCGATGCCGTCGGGCACCGGCACCAACATCTTCCAGAAGAAGTGGCCGGACCGGTTCTTCGATGTCGGCATCGCGGAAGCTCATGCCGTTACGTTCGCCGCTGGGCTCTCCACCCAGGGCATCCGCCCGGTGTGCGCGATCTACTCCACGTTCCTGCAGCGCGCCTTTGACTCGATCGTGCACGACGTGGCGATCCAGAACCTGCCGGTGATCTTCTGCATGGACCGCGCGGGCATGGTGGGCGACGATGGCCAGACGCACATGGGCCTGTACGACATCGCCTACATGCTCACCGTGCCCAACATGACCGTCACCGCGCCGCGCGACGGCGCCGAGCTGATCGGGCTGCTGCGCTGCGCCCTGGCACGGCCCGAGGGACCGTTCTGCCTGCGCTATCCGCGCGACAAAGCTCCGGGCGAGCCACCCCACGCGGCCGAGGTCACCCCGGTGGCCTACGGGACCTGGGAACTGCTGCGCAACGGCCGCCAGGTGGCGATCCTCGCCGTGGGCGTGATGTGCCAGACCGCGCTCGAGGCCGCCGAGGCGCTGGCCGCCGACGGACTCGACGTCTCCGTGGTGAACTGCCGATTCCTGAAGCCCTACGACCGCGCCATGCTGGAGGCGCTCGCGCGCGAGCACACGCTGTTCGTGACGGTCGAGGACGGCTGTGAGGTGAACGGCTTCGGCGCTTTCATGGCGAAGGAGCTGGGCTCGATCGCACCCGAGGCGCGGGTGGTCATCGTTGGAGCGCCCGACCGCATCTACGAGCACGCGCCGCGCGCGCAGCAGCTCGCCGAAGCCGGCCTCAGCGCTGGCGGTATTGCAGCCAGGGTGCGCGCCGCGCTGGGCGAGGAGGCCGCCGTAGGCCGATGAGAATCGGCCTGGTCGGGAACCGACGCTACCGGCCGCTGGCCGATTTGTTGAGCAACCTCCAGGCCGAGGCGCCGCACCTGGGCGTGAGCCTGGTGCTCGAACCTGCGCTCGCCGAGCTGGCGCGCGGGCTCGAGACGGCGAAGCTCGAGAGCCACTCGCTGGACTTCGTGCTCAGCCTCGGAGGCGATGGCACGCTGCTGCGCGGCGCCCGCATCGCGTGCACCAAGGGAATCCCGGTCCTCGGCATCAATCTCGGACATCTTGGCTTCCTGGCGTCGGCCGGACCAGAGCTGGCAGCCGAGGCGCTGCGGCGGCTGCGGCACGGCCAGTACCGCGTCGAACAGCGGCGCGTGCTCGCGGTGCGCATCGGCGACGAAGGCGGACCGCTGCTCGCCGTGAACGACGTTGTGGTCCACAAGGGCGGCGTGGCTCGCGTGGTCCGCCTCGCGGTCTCGGTCGACGGCGAACCGGTGGGCACGTACTCGGCCGATGGCATCATCGTTTGCACCCCCACCGGCTCGACCGCCTACTCGCTCTCGGCCAGCGGACCGATAGTGGTGCCGGGCGTTGACGCCTTCGTGATTACGCCGATCTGCCCGCACACTCTTGCAGTCCGCCCGCTCGTCGTTCCGGCATCGAGCGCGATCGCGATCCGGGTGCTGGACCCGGTGCCCCGGCCGGATGAGCTTCTGGTCTCCATAGACGGCCAGGCCACCAGCAATCTCGCCGTCAGGCAGGACGTGACGGTCGTCAGGCACACCCAATCCCTGCTCCTCGCGAGCGTGAGCGACGAGACCTTCTTCAGCCGCCTGGCTCGCAAGCTCGGCTGGGGCGACCTGGCAGAGCGCACCAACTGATGCTGGTAGAGCTTCGGGTCCGGGGCCTCGCCGTGATCCGGGATGCCCGGCTCGAGCTGGGTCCCGGCCTCAATGTCCTGACCGGCGAAACCGGCGCCGGCAAATCCCTCCTGGTTGATGCGCTCGCCCTGTTGTCAGGCGAGCGCGCCGACAGCTCCCTGGTCAGGCCGGGAGCGGATCGGTGCGTGGTGGAAGGGGCCTTCGAGGTTGAGGCACAGAGGCACACCGACACAGCGGCACAGTTGGAACGGCTGGGAGTCGAGCTGGAGGACGGGCGTATCGTGCTCAAGCGCGAGGTCCAGGCCACTGGGCGCTCGAGAGCGTGGATCAACGGCAGCCCGGCCACGGTCGGCTTGTTGGGCGAGGTGGGCCGGCTGCTGGTGGATCTGCACGGCCAGCATGAGGCGCAGTCACTGCTCAGGCCCGAGGTGCAGCGGGCCATTGTGGATTCATTCGGTGGGGCCGTGGCAGAAGCCGAAGCGGTTGCGGCGGCGTGGGACGCGCGCGAGCGGCTGCGCCAGGAGCGAGGCGATCTGGGGGAGCGTCAGGCGGCGGCGCGGCGGCGCGCGGACTACCTGCGACACGTTGCCGAGGAAATCGCCCGCGCCAGGCCGCGTGCCGGCGAGCTGGAAGCCATAGAGACCGAGCTGCGACGGCTGGGTCACGCCGAGGAACTGGGGCGAACCGCCGCCGAGCTGGCCGAAACGCTGGATGGCGACGACCGCGCGGCCTCGCACACCCTGGCGCGTGCCTCCCGCCTGCTAGCGGCGCTGGAGCGCATTGACCCGCAGAGTGCGGCCCCTTGGCGGGAGATGCTTGATCAGGCGCTGGTGAACGTCGAGGAGCTGGCGCGTGCGGTGCGCGAGTATGCCGAGGCTGTGGACCTCGACCCCGCGCGCCTGGCCGAGCTGGAGCGGCGCCGCGATGTGCTATTTCGCCTGGACCAGAAGTACGGTCCGGGCCTGGAGCGGGTGGTGGAAACTGGCGAGTCGGCGCGCCGCGAGTTGGAGCTTCTCGACACGGCCGACACCGATCTGAAGGAGCTGGATCGCCGTCTGGCTGATGCCGATGCCACGTTCGCCGCCGCATGCAAGGCGCTCAGCGCCAGACGCAAGGCGGCCGCACGCAAGCTGGGCGCCGCGGTCACTCGCCACCTGCCGGAACTGGGCATGCCTGACGGGCGGTTGTCGGTGGCGCTGGAGCCGGTGGAGCCAGCGGGGCGCTTCGGGGCCGAGCAGGTGGAGTTCGTGTGCGCGCTGAATCCCGGGCTGCCCGAACGGTCCGTCGCGAAGGCCGCATCCGGTGGCGAGCTGGCGCGACTGATGCTCGCGCTCAAGGTGGAGCTCGCCGCCCACGACCGCATTCCCACGCTAGTCTTCGACGAGGTGGACGCAGGGGTCGGCGGCCAGGTTGCGGGCCGCCTGGCGGAGGCTCTGCACCAGGTAGCGGCGCAGCGCCAAACCCTGGTGGTCACCCACCTGCCCGCCATCGCCGCACGCGCCTCCCGCCACATCGTGGTGGAGAAGGAGGTGAAGGGCGGCGAGACCGTGGCCCGCGCCCGGATCGTCGAGGAATGGGACCGCGTCGAGGAGCTGGCCCGGATGCTGGGAGGAGGCCCCGCGGCCAGGCGGCACGCGGAGGAGATGATTGCGGCAATGGCGGCAAGGCCGTCACCGCCCTAATGCCCTACCGCCTTACCCCCACATACGCCCTTATCAGCAGCACGAACCCGCTCGCGTCCGGCGCCTTTCCTCCTCCGCCCTGGAACGTGCGGTAGTGCGTCGCGGTGACGGTGTACGGGAACCGGGCCCGACCATCCGCGTGCCGCGATAGCGTCGAGAACGTCAGGACCGCAGCGGCCCGCATCCACCACATCGCCGTTTCCTGGTCGAGCACGTTGGCCGGCAGACCGATTCTCGCCTCATCGGCCGGGTCCGTGTAGCTGAACCGGGTAACACCGACCCGATAGTACTGGTATCCGAGTCCCAGCGAGAGCGCGTCGTCCAGCTGCCAGTTAGGTGTTATGTCCAGCGAAAAATAGTCGCCCAGATCCCGGCGTACCCGCGCCAGGTTGGCAATCGGCACCACCAGCACGTTCGGCGGAGCCACCCGCCGGTCGATCTCGTCTGCGGTCTGCACGCCGTAGCGGACCGCGCTGTGGACCCATAGTTCGTTGCTCAGCACCACGTCGCTGCGGAGCGTGGCCTCGATGTCCAGCTGGCGGTCCCCAGCTCCGATATCCGTCCAGTTGTGAGGCGAGTCCACGTACCCGGTGGGAAGTCGCGCTACTAGGCCCAGCTGGCTGCGGAACCGCGCCCGGTCGAACAGCTGGAACCGCGCGCTCAGCTCCACGTCACCCAGGCGGGTGCGGACTACCGTGGCGAGCGACTCGCCCGCCAGCGGACCGTTCGGGTCGCGGAAGAACTGCCGCAGCCCGTTGGTGTCCAGCGGCGTGTTCGGCAGGCCATAGGCAGCGTTGAACGGCGGAATCACCACGCCGTTGGCGGCGTAGGTCTGGCGCAGGTTCTCGTACTGCTGCTGGGCGCGGGCCAGCCGCGCCGCGATCGAGTCGCCTCCAGGGCTTCCCGCCACCGGCAGGAATGGCGAGCCGGGCACCGCCCCGGGTTGGTAGCACAGCGAAGTGGGGCTCGACGGTGTGCCCGCGGCGAGCACATACAGGCCGCACACCAGCGGCAGCATAGCGTCCAGCTGGGCTTGCGCCTGCGCGCGCAGCGCCGGCGGGCCGCTGGTTGCCTGGGCCTGGAGCGCCAGCAGCGCCGAGTCTGCCGCCTGACGGAACGGGTCGAACGCTCCCGCCGTCTGCCAGGCGGGGTTGAAGCCCACGTTCCCGCGGGTCAGCGCCGCGGCGGCACCCGTGTCGCTGCTGGGGCCCAGCAGGAAGGCCTCGGAGCGGCTGCGATACAGCGGCAGCATCACGCCCACGGAGATGCGGCGCGACAGCGCCATCTCGACCGAAAGCGGCATCACCCTGACGCTCGCATTGAGTGTCAGGCGCGCCCGCCCCAAATTCAGCCTGAAGTCCTGCAGGCCGGTCACTGTCCGCATGGTGGCCTGCGGTGCGGCCAGGAATCCCAGCTGCTCGACGCCGAGGCTGTCGGTGCTAAAATCCACGCCCAGCGGTTCGACCGAGCCGTCGCTGCGACCCGGAGTACCGCGTCCAAAGCGCGAGTCCCATCTCGCCCAGTCGGGCCCGAGCGAAATGCGCAGGGTGCCACGCTGGAGCGGACGGGCGTCCTGCCCGTGTGCCGGAGCGGCAAGAAGCGCTATGCTGAGGCAACAGAAGTGGGCGAGGGCGGCGGAAATGCGTCGCATCGGAAGCCGGAAGTCTAAGGGACAGGGCGGGGGGCGGCAATGAACCCGGTCGTTCGCGCCCGCCGCCTGTTTCACGAGCGGTTCGCCTCCGACCCTGTGGCCGTGGCGTCGGCACCCGGTCGGGTCAACCTGATCGGCGAACACGTGGACTACCACGGCGGCCACGTGTTGCCAATGGCAGTGCGCGAGCGCACCGCCGTGGCCGTCGGCGCCGGCGCGGGCCGCTTCCGGGCCGTGTCGGAGCACGGCGAACTGATCTCGGGGCCGTGGCCGCCAGTTCCCGCGCGCGCCTGGAGCGACTACGTGGCGGGCGTCGCGTACCTCGCGAGCGACGGAGGAGTATTCCGCGAGGGGCTGAGCATCGCGGTTGCCAGCGACCTGCCTATCGGCTCCGGGCTGTCGTCCTCCGCCGCGCTGGCGGTGGCCACCGCGGCGGCCCTCAGCGCCATGGCGAGGCGCGAGCTGGTGCCGCTGAACTGCGCCGAGCTGGCCTATCGGGCCGAGACCGAGTTCGTAGGCATGCCGTGCGGGAGGATGGACCAGCTGGTGAGTGCGCTGTGCCCAGACGGCAGCGCGCTGCTGATCGACTGCCGCACCGAAGCCATGGCGCCGGTGCCGGTGGGGGTGGACCTGGTGGTGGCAGAATCGGGTGAGTCAAGGGGCCTGCGCGACTCGGCCTACGCGGACCGCCGCCGTGAGGGCCACGATGCGCTCGCTATCCTGCGCTCGGAGGCGCCAGAGCTTGCCTCTCTGGTCGATGTGCCTCCGGCCAGGCTGTCGCAACTGCTGCCACGTTTGCCGGCGCCGCTGGACCGGCGCGTCAAGCACGTCGTGAACGAGAACCAGCGCACCATCCTGGCGGCGCGGGCGCTGGAGCGCGGCGATATCGAGGCCTTCGGAACCCTGGTCAACGCTTCGCATAACTCGTTGCGCGACCTGTACGACTGCTCGACTGAACGGCTCGAGCGTATCGTGGCGGCGGCGCGCGAGCTGCCCCACGTCCTCGGCGCGCGATTGGTAGGTGCGGGCTGGGGAGGCTCGGTGCTGGTGGTAGCCGAACCCGGGACGGGGCCCAGCGTGGCCGCGCACCTCAGGCATGACCAGGAGCTGGCGCTGCCAGCGGTCAGATTGGTGGGGCCGGGTTATGGGGTGGAGGTGGAGCAGCAGGCGCTAAGAGGCTAAGGCGCTAAGTGGGGTGCAGTGCGGAGGGACTGCGGTCTCCCTCCGACTTCCCACCACTTAGCGCCTTGGCGTCTTAGCGCCTTAGCGTCTGCTCACGGCACCGTCAGCGTGCTCCCGTACTTCGTATTGATCGCGGTCGCGAACGCCTGGGCGAGTATCCGGTGGCCTGCCGCGTTCGGGTGCACCCCATCCTGCGAGAACAGCGGCCCGAACAGGTTGAGCGGTGTGGAGAAGCTCGGGATCGGCGGGATGCTGGCCGCGTTTGCCGCGAGCGTCGCGTTCAGGTCCACGTAGGCCCAGTTGCGGTTGTTGACCTCGGTCTGGATCGCCGCGTTGAAGGCGTTGACTCGCGCCACGATGGCGGCCGTCTCCGCGCTGTTCAACGTGGCTCCGGCTGTGACAAAGCCGGCCCCGGTGTTGACCTGGGTCTGGTCCGTGGCGCAGTTGAGGTTCGCGAACCCGCCTGCCGCCAGCACGTTGGTCACGGTGGCAGTTGCCGGGAACGTAAGCAGGTAGCTGTCGCCGATTCCGCCGGCGGCGTTGGGAGCGCACGAGGCGTCTACCGTGAAGTTCGGCGAGCTGAACGGCGGCGTGGCTGGCACGCCGGGGCAGGCTCCGGTCTTCAAGCAAAACAGCACCGAGGCCCGCGTGAAGAACGGGATCACAGTCACGTTAGGTACGCCCGAGACGGCCACCCGTACGTTGGTGCCACGATCGGCGATGCGCTGGGCGATGCCCTGGAATGTGGTGGTGAAGGCGGCCACAGGCGTCAGCAGCGAGGTGTCGCCACGAGTCGCGGCCCCCAGCACGTCGTTAGCCCCGACCTCCAGCGTCACCATCGTCGGGTCAGCCAGGTCCATGGCGTCGATCGGGTTGCGCCCGCCGGTGATGAACGTGGCCAGCTTCAGCGTGTCGGTCAGCGGGAACGTGAGATCCAACAGGTTCAGCACGTGGGCTGCGCGGAGCCCCGGGATCGCCAGGTTGTGCACCACCGGCGAGACCGAGGCGCCGGTGCGGCGGCCGCAGAACGCCGCGCTCGCGCCGCTCACCCGCAAGCCCGTGAGCGGATTGACCAGCGGCGCCGGGCAGCCCGGCAAGGCGAAGCCCGGATACTCCCACGATACGCCAACCGTGTGCCCCATCGCCGTCGCGAGCAGCGCCGCGAAGCTCTGCTTCTGGGTGCTGTCGTTGATTCCGCCCGATTGGAACCCCGCGCTGATGCTGGTCCCGAGCGCCACGTAGTTCTGGAACTCGGCCCCGGCGGCCGGCGGCTGCCGGGTGCCGGCCGTCTGATCGTCTACGAACGACGAGCAGGCAGTGAAGCTCGCAGCCGCCACGGCCATGACTGCCAGCCGGGCGGTGCGGCCGAAACGGGAACTGGTCATCGGTCCGGTCTCCATGTTAGAAGCCGAAGGCCAGGCTGGCCCCGAACAGGTTCGCTCCGCCGGTGTACAGGCCGCGATTGGCCTCGAGACCGCCTTCGGTCACGCGGCCGCGCCGGTCCTGCTGGCGGA
>DATMBH010000239.1:0-13369 GCA_035559335.1 Gemmatimonadales bacterium | reverse complement strand
AACCGCCTCCGCCTTAGCCTCGAGCGATCGCATCTCCTCCAGCACCGCCGTAGAGGAGCAATCAATGATCCCTGGACGCACCCGCACTGGCCTAGCGGTCTTGGCAGGTCTTACAGTCCTGTTCGCAGCGTCGACGCTCGGATGTACGCGACGTGGTAACGCGAACCAGGCACCGCTCGCGCTCTCGCCAACCACGAGTGCAGTGGCTGAGGCGACGGCGCGGTGGAAAGATGCAGCCTTGCGTCGAGATACCGTTGCTCTCCGGGCGATCATGGCACCGGAGTTTGTCCTTCATCGAATCGGGAGTCCCCGCGGTACCCTGCTGGACCAGTGGATGACCAACCTTCTGCGATCCACCATTGAGTCATATGACATCGAGAATCTCGAGGTCAGCGACTGGGGTGACATCTCGCTTACGACGTCGGTACACATCGTTCGTGGATGGATCGTAGCTGGCCGGCCGCAGCCAGAGCGATTTCTCGTCAGAGATCTTTGGATCAGACGCGACGGACAGTGGCGGCTGGTCATGCGCGTATCCGTGGCAACTCCACAGTCACGCTAGTACCCGCCGCCTAACGCCGGGTCGCGATCCCCGAGATCGCCGCCGCCGCAACCAGCAACACCGACGCCAGCAGGAAGGCCGCACCAGGCACGCCCAGCCCGCTGAACCTTCCGATCGAAAGAGCGAACACCTGGGTGAACATCAGCGGCGCCAGAACGCCGGCTACACCCATCAGGCTGGCAATCGCGCCCTGCAACCGGCCCTGCTCGTCCGCCGCCACCTTGCGGCTCATGAGACCCTGAAGCGAGGGATATGCGAGCCCGAACAGGGCCCCAAACGGAATGCCGGCCACGAACAAAGAACCGGTGGGCGCCAAACCATAGGCGACGAACGAAATTGCCCCGAACAAGAATCCGGCCAGCATCGCCCGCCGCTCGCCGAACCGCGCCACCACGGGCCGGATCAGCCCACCCTGCACCACCATCGAGGTCACACCCACGCCGGCCAGCACCAGGCCTACCGTCCGCTCGCTCCAGGCGAAACGGTACTTGCCGAACAGCACGAACAGGCTCGGCAAGGCATCGTGCGCCATGCGGTACAGAAACGCCGCCGCCGCGAGCGCCAGCAACGCCCGGTAACTGCGCAACAGCGCCAACGACCCCAACGGGTTGGCCCGCGCCAGCGAGAACGGCGCCCGGCGCTCGGCAGGCAACGACTCCGGCAACACGAACAGGCCGTAGCCGAAGCCCGCCAGACTCAGCGCCCCGGATACCCAGAACGGCAGCCGGAGGTTCACGTTCCCTAGCAGTCCACCTAACGCGGGCCCCAGCACGAACCCTACGCCGAACGCCACACCCAGCAACCCGAACCGCCCAGCCCGCTGATCGGGCGGCGTCACGTCGGCGATGTAGGCGAACCCGGTCGAAAAGCTGGAGGCCGTTATGCCGGAAAGAATCCGCCCCACGAACAGCCAGGCGAGATTGGGCGCCAGGGCCATCACGAAGTAGTCCAATCCCAGCCCCAAACACGAAATCAGAATCACCGGCCGGCGCCCGAACCGGTCGCTCAACGCGCCGAGGACCGGGGCGAACACGAACTGCATCGCGGCCCACACGGTGCCGAACAAGCCGAACACCGCTGCGGCATCGGTCATAGAACTGCCGCTGAGCTGGAGTATCAGCGCCGGCCCCACCGGCACCACGATGCCCAGGGCCAGCATGTCGAGCATGACGGTTATGAAGACGAACGCGAACGCGGCTCGCTTCACGCCGCGGCCTCGGCGGCCTGCCTAGCACGCAGCGGAATCCGGAACGCCAGAACCGTGACCAGAAGCATCAGCGCCGCGGCAAACAGGAACGGATCACGCGGCGAAAAGGCCTGATAGATGGAGGTCGAAACCACCGGCGCGATGACCCGGGCTATGCCCCCGAACGCCTGCTGCACTCCCATCATCTGACCCAGCTCGCGCTGGTCCGACTGGTGCGACGACAGCGCGGTGACCGATGGGAACAGCAGCGCCGTTCCCATCGGCACCAGAGGAATGACCAGCGCCATCACCCACAGGTCCGAGGGCAGCGTGTACAGCGCCAGTCCGGCCGCCAGCAGCACCGCGCCGATGCGCATCACCCGCGCCTCGCCCAGCCGGTCCACCAGCCAGCCCAGTACCACGGCGCGCATCACGACCGAGAGGAACCCGGTGTACACGAACACGGCGCCGATGGTCTTCTCTGTGATGCCGAACCGATAGGCGAAGTACAGCGCCAGCACGGCCGTCATCGAGGTGAAGGCGCCCATGCCCACGGCGTAGATCCAGATCAGCCTGGGATGCGGCGCGAACGGATGGCGGATCACGTGCCACACCGCGGTGCGGATCGCGCGGCGCGGCCGGCCCTGGTTGCGGTTCGACTCCGGCAAAAACCGCCACGCGAACAGCACGTTGAGCAGGCACAACCCAGCCGCCACGAACCCAGGCGCCGCAGGGCCGAGGTTGACCGCCAGCGAACCGATGGCCGGGCCCACCATGACCCCGGCGCTGGTCGCGGCCGAGAGCCAGCCCAGGCCGCGGGCGCGGTCGGTGGGGTCGGTGGAGTCGCCGATGTAGGCCTGCACCACGCCGGTGGTGCCGCCGCCCGCTCCCTGGACCAGGCGCGAGAGCAGCAGCAGCCACACGCTGTTGGCCAGGCCGAACACGATGTACGCCAGGCCCGCGGCGCCCAGCCCCACCATCAGTACCGGCCGGCGCCCATAACGGTCTGATACCCTGCCCCACAGCGGCGCGGTGGCAAGCTGGGCCACCGAGAACGAGGAGATCATCAGGCCGAGCAGTGCGGGACTCGCGCCCAGGCGGGTGGCGTAGAACGGCAGCAGCGGGAACACCAGGGCGAAGCCGAGCATGTCCACGAATGCCGTGGCCATCAGCACCCACAGGTTCCTCACCGGCCCACCCGTCCGCCCACGCCGAGCGCCAGGGCGCTCACCAGCATCAGGACCACGCCGAACGCCGCCGCCAGACCGAGGTCGTTGAAGCGCATCGCCGAGATGATCTCGATCGAGATCGGGCGCAGCTGAAAGTTGGGATACAGCAACACCGACACCACGAAGTCGCCCAGCGCGGTGACGAACGCCAGCGAGCCGCCCGCCGCCAGCGCCGGCCGCAGCAGCGGTAGGGTGACCTTCCACAGCCGCCGCAGCCGGCCAGCACCTAACGACTCAGCGGCCTCCTCCAGCGCCGGGTCCAGCTGCCGGAACCCGGCGAGAACCGCCCGGCCGGTGAGCGGCAGGTTGCGCACCGTATAGGCGATGGGGAGGATGAACGCGGTGCCCACCAGCACCAGCCGGCCAGTGAGCGGGCTGTTTACCGCGAACATGGTGGCCAGCGCAATGGCCAGCACGGTGCCGGGCACGGCCCATGGCAGCGCGACCAGAGTCTCGATGGCGCCCGCCAGCCGGCTCCGGCGCCTGACGACGAGGTGGGCCGCCCACACCGCCAGGGCCAGCGAGGCAGCGGTGGCCACGGCTGCCATCCACAGCGAGTTGACCATCGGCCCCAGGCGCTCGGCCTCGGTGAACAGCCGCCGGTAGTTGATGGTGCTGAGCGCCGGCGGAAGCGTCTCGGTGGTCCAGCTGTTGAGCGGCACCAGCGAGATGAGGATCAGCGTCAGGTGTGGCAGCAGCAGCAGTACGGCGAACAGCCAGCCGGCGGCCGCCGCGAGCACCCGGGCCAGCGGCCGCGTGATGGGACGCAGCGCCGGCGGCGCGCCCTTGCCCACCGCGGCGTACGAACGCTCGCCGCGCTCGGTCCAGCGCACCAGCGCGAAGCCCAGCAGCGCCAGCGCCGTGAGCGCCGCGGTCTCCAGCATCGCGGTTGCGATGTCGCCGTTGAGCCGGGTGGCGACGATCTGGGTGGTCATGACGCGGAATCCGCCGCCGAAGATGTAGGGCGCGCTGAAGGATGCGAGCGCCGTCATGAAGGTGAGCAGCGAGGCGCCGACCAGCGCCGGGCGCAGCAACGGCAGCGTGACCCGCCGGAAGGTCTCGAACCGGCCGGCGCCGAGGGAGGCGGCGGCCTCCAGCACCGAGGCATCGAGCCGCGCCAGGCCCGCGCGGGTGAACATGTAGAAGTAGGCGTACATCGAGTAGGCGTGCACCAGCAGTATCGCGCCCGCGCCTTGCAGCTGCCACGGCGCCTCGCGGGAGCCGGCCAGCGCCTGGATGGCGCGCGAGACGAACCCGCTCTCGCCGTACAGGAACAGGAAGGCGATGACGCCGACCAGCGGCGGCATGACCGCCGGCAACGCCACCAGAGTGCCCAGCACGGCGCGGCCGGGGAAGTCGTAGCGCTCGAAGATGAACGCGAGCGGGATGCCGACGGCAGCCGCGAGCACCACGCTGGCCGCCGAGGTCCACAGCGAGCCCCACAGCGCCTCGCGCGCCACGCGGTCGCGCACGAAGGTGCCAAGATCAGCTCCGGCCGCCTCGGCGAAGACCACGACCAGCGGGTAGATGATCAGCCAGGAGAGGAGCAGCGTGAGCGCAGCGGCGGCCCAGGGCGCTCGCCGGCTCACTCGGGTTCCTCCATCAGCACCCGCTCGATGGTTACTCGCACCTCGTCGCCCACCTTTACCGCATCGTGAGGCGCGTGCACGTCGAAGGAGACACCATCGGATTCGACACTGAACAGGGCGAAACCGCCGGTGAACCGGCGCGCGATAACGCGGCCGGTGATGTGGCCGTCGGGCGCGAACCGCAGCGCCTCGGGGCGCACGATGACCCGCCGGCCCGGGCCGCGCCCCGCCAGTCTGCCCGGCAGAGTGCTGGTCCTGCCCACGAACCGCGCCACGAAAGAGGTGGCAGGGCGGTCGTAGAGGTCGTCGGCGGATCCGGCCTGCTCCAGCCGTCCCGCGTTCAGCACCGCGATGCGGTCGCCGAGGTCGAAGGCCTCTTCCTGTTCGTGGGTGACGAACAGAGTCGTTATACCGGTGCGCTTGATCTGCTCGCGCAGCTCGCGGCGGGTGCGCTCGCGCAGCGTCGGGTCGAGGTTGGAGAGCGGTTCGTCGAGCAGCAGGACTCGCGGCTCCGGCGCCAGCGAGCGCGCCAGCGCCACTCGCTGCTGCTGTCCGCCGGAGAGCTCGGTGACCCTGCGGCGCTCGAAGCCCGTGAGGTCGACCCGCGCCAGCGCCGCCGCTACCCGGGCGCCAACGTCAGGCACATCGCGCAGCCCGAAGGCCACGTTCTCACCTACGTCCAGATGCGGGAACAGTGCGTAGTTCTGGAACACCATCCCGAAACGCCGGGCGGCGGGGGCGAGTCGGGTGACATCCTCGCCGTCAACGACAATGCTGCCCGCATCCGGCACCTCGAAGCCCGCCAGCAGACGGAGAGTGGTCGTCTTGCCGCTGCCTGACGGACCGAGCAAAGCGACGATCTCTCCCCGCTCCACGTCGAGGTTGAGATCGCTGACGGCGAGGTGTCCCGGGTAGCGTTTCGTGAGCCCCTGTAACCTGAGGTAGCTCACGCCCCCTCCTTCCCCTCCATCACCTCGCCCTCCCCCTCCCCCTCACATGTCTATCCCAATAAGCCATCCACTCCGCCCCATGCTGCTCCAGCATCCCCCAATCGACGTCGGCGACAGTCATTCGTGCCCTGACATCTCTCACCCATTGGGGCAGCGAATCAGGTGGGAGGTCGAGCCGAGCCGGCAGCCTCGCAACCTCCCTGGCGGCCAGCAACTGCGCCTCCACCGAACCGATGTACTCCACGAACCGCTGCGCCAGCTCGCGCTGCCTGGCGCCGCGGACAATTCCTATCGCATCGGGAATCACCGGAGATCCCGAACGGGGGAACACGTAGCCGAGCTGGAGCCCGTCCCTGATGTTGAGCAGCACGTCGGGCAGGTCCCAGGCCGACACCAGGCCTTCCTGCCTGACGAGTTTCTGGTTGAGGATCGGCCCGTTAAGCACGTATTCCTTGGTCTGCCCGTCGAGCCGGCGTAGCCACGCGAACCCGGCGGCGGTATCTCCAGTGCGGCGCAGCTCGCGCTCGATGATCATGCCCCACACCGCGCGCATCGTGCCGCTGGCCAGCGGATCGCGGATCAGAACCCGACCACGCCACCTCGGGTCAAGCAGATCGTCCCAATCCTGCGGCGCCTCCTCGGCGCTTACCGCCTCGCGGGCATAGATGATGACGGCTGGGGTTTCGTAGGCGGCGAAATAGAGGTCCCCCGAGCCGCGGCCCACCGGCGCGATGTGATCGGCCCAGGTGGGACGAAACGGTTCCAGCAGCGAGTCCCGCGCGCCGCGCGCGAAGATGGTGACCGGACCGCCGAACCAGACGTCCGCCTGCGGATTGGCCCGCTCGGCACGAATCCGGTCCAGGACGTCCTGGGAGCCCATGTCGAGCCAGCGAACGTCCACGCCCGGATTCGCCGCCTCGAACCGGCGCTCGAACAGGCCGAGGAGGTAGTTGCCGTGGGGCGAGTAGATGACGAGTGGAGTTCTGCCGTCGCTACAAGCCGCAAGGGCACAGAGGCACAAGAGAACAGCGGCACGGAGGCACCGAGGCACGCTAGCGCGGGGCCCATGTGGCACCTCCGTCCCACCCCTCCCCTCCGTCAGCTTCATCACCTGCGTCACCTCTCCAATAGATTCATAAAAAGCCTGAACGCCCCCGGCACTCCAGCCGGCAACTGCCGGAAGAAGGCAATCCCAGTATACACGTATATCCCCCTCCCTACCTGCGCCACGAGCAGTCCGCCGCGCAGGCGGGCGCCATTGTCTCCCATCTCCAGCAGCGGCGTGTAGCCCGCATCCCACTCGCGCGCAAAATAGAGTCCCCGCTCCTGGACCCAGCCGGACCAGTCGGCGGCTGTCAGGCGGTTAGGCGAGTGCAGAATCCTGTGATTCGGGTCCAGCAGCGTGACGGGCGCGGTTTCGTCGGTGACCCGGTCGTGTGGCTGGGCGATGCGCAGGGGGAGCGGAGCGAAGTTGCCGCGCACGAACTGATACTGCTGATACTGCACTACCAGCCGGCCACCCGCCCTGACCCAGTCCAGCAGCCGGCCGTTGGCCGCCACCAGCGCCGGGTCGGTTTCGTAGGCCCGGCTGCCGATCACGATCACGTCGAACTGCGCCAGGTCGCCGCGCTCGAGGTCAGTTGCCGTCAGGAGCCGGAGCGGCAGGCCCACCGCAGCCAGCGCTTCCGGCACCGCATCCGACGCGCCGCGCACGTAGCCGATGCGACGCGCACTGGGCAGCGCGAGGTCCACCACCTCGAGCCTGAGTTCAGCGGGTCGCACAATGGCGACAGGACGGATGTGCGGGTAGTCCACCACAAGCGACGAGTGGCGCTCGCTGCCTAACGCGAGATCGGCAACCGCACGCACCACCTGGCCGCCGGCCGGCAGCGGCCGCGGCGCGCGGATGGTGAAGCTCAGGCTGCGGCGGGTGTCCTCCCCATCCAGCACGAACGGCTGTGGTGCGACCTCCGGCCAGCCGGGCGGCAGTTCCAGCCGCACCGTACCCTCGGTCCGCCCGCGCACGCCGTTGACCAGCTCGACCGTCACGGTGCGGGCCGGCTCGCCGCGCGCGGGCCAGACGATCAGCGCGGGGCTCACGCTCACGCCAACGCGTGGCACCACAATCAGCGGGCGCCTGATCTCGCCCTGCGCCTGATCGTTGAACCGGTGTGTCACCTCGCGGCGCACGCTCAGCCCGAGGCCATCTACCTCCAGCTCGACCACGGCCTCGAGCAGCGGCGGATCGAACGGCTCGCCCCGTACCGGCTCGGCCACGCCGGTCCAGTCGTACATGGCTCCGGACAGCGGCCGCCGCAGGAAGTAGGGTGTGCTCGGCTCGGCATTTGCCGGAACCGTCACCTCGAATTCCACCACAGGCACCTGGCCGGCCGTAAAGAACGCCGGACCTCCATCGGGTGACTCGCCGGCGCCCACTTGCCGCACCTGCCATCCGGGCGGCGCTGCGATCCGCACCCCGGCCACCCGCACCCGCGACTGCCCTGCGTTCCAGGTCCGCACCCCGACCCGGAAGGTCTGTCCGGGGGTAAGCTGCCCGTCATCCGCCGTCGCATCCACTACCACGCTGGCCGCCGTGAGGATCGCCTCGACCAGGAGCGGTTCTTTCGCCGCCCGGAACGAGCTGTCGGCGTTGCGGCGCAGCTCGCTCAGCGCCTGCGCCAGCAGCGGCACCACGCCGGCAAGCCGCCTCGGGCTGAGCAGCGAGCGCGCCGAATCAACCAGCGCCGCATAACGAACTAGGGAAGGTGCCAGGGCGGTGTCGGCAGCGCCGAACAGCTCGCCAGGCTCGGCACCCGAGCCCTGGTAGCCGACCCCGGAGGCCTCGACCAGTCCCAGGCGCGCGGCCGATGGGCCGATGCGCTGCAGCTGGCCCATGTCCTGGGAGCGGTGCAGCGAGCGGGAGGCCATCGCGAGCTGGAGGTAGGAGCGCCCGTCCACCGGGTCTATCAACCCCGAGGGGATGCTGATCGTGGTGCCTGTTGTGTCGAACCGGGTGCTGCGGTACAGGCGGCGCGGTCCCCAGGCCGAGTCGCGCGTCAGCCGGAACGCCTCACGGGCGATCCAGCCGGCGTACTGGTGCTGGCCGTGGCCGTCGCGGGGCGTTCCGGTCCACACCGAAACCAGGATGTGCGGCCGGAACCGTCTTATCACCCGCACCACGTCAGCCAGCACCGAGTCGCGCGGCCAGAACCGCTGCGCCTCTTCCAGCGACCTGGAGAACCCGAAGTCGAAGGCGCGGGTGAAGAACTGGCGGCCGCCGTCGATGGAGCGCGCCGCGACCAGCTCGCCGCTCCTGATGATGCCGAGGTGCTCGCCCAGCTCCGGCCCGATCAGGTTCTGCCCGCCCTCGCCACGCGAGAGCGAGAGGTAGGCGACCTCGAACCCGTAGCCCCGGGACAGCAGGGTCAGCAGCTCGGTGTCCTCGTCGTCCGGGTGGGCGGCGATGACCAGCACCCGGGCGTTGCGGGCGGCGGAGGCCAGGGCCCGGTCCAGCGCGGCGATGCCACCAGTGCCCGCCGGCCGGAGCTGCTGGGCGGCGAGCGTGGGCCCCTGCGAGAGGGCGACGAGATGGACGGCAATCGCGGCAGCGAAAACCCGCATCGTGGTCCTGGGCTGGAACGGACTGGAAGCTAACCGCGAAGGGATGGCAAGAAGAAGGCGGCAAGCCTCGCCGCCATTGCCGCCATTGACTCCGCCGTCCCGGCACGGGAAGTTCATGCGTCTCCAATGGCCCACGACCCCGAGCGCTGGCGTCCGCTCTTCCCGATCCTGGGGAAGACGGTTTACCTGATCTCCAACTCGCTTGGCGCGATGCCCGCGGCGGCGCGCGACCGGCTGCACGAGTACGCCGACCTGTGGTCCACCCGCGGGGTCAGGGCCTGGCACGAGGGCTGGCTGGAGCTGCCGGTCGAGGTCGGCAACATGGTGGCGCCGATCATCGGCGCGCCGCTCAACACGATCACGATGCAGCACAACGTGACCAGCGCGCAGGCGATCGTGCTGTCGTGCTTCGAGCCCACGGCCACGCGCAACCGGATCGTGTGCGAGGACGGCAACTTCCCCTCGGTGCTGTACTACTATGCCGAGCAGTTGGGACTGAAGCTGGTCACGGTGCCGGTCGAGAAGCTGGTGGACGCGATTGACGAGCGCACGCTGCTGGTACCGACGTCGCACGTGCTGTACAAGAGCAGCTACCTCCAGGACGCCAGGGCTGTGATCGAGAAGGCGCACCGGGTCGGGGCGCACGTGGTGCTGGACGTGTTCCAGTCGGCCGGGGTGGTGCCGATCTCGGTGCAGGAGCTGGAGGTGGACTTCGCCGTGGGCGGCTGCCTGAAGTGGCTGTGCGGCGGACCCGGCAACGCATACCTCTATGTGCGACCCGACCTGCGCGACAAGCTGCGGCCGCGGTTCACGGGCTGGATGGCTCACGCCGACCCGTTCAACTTCGAGCCGCCGCCGATCCGCCGCGCGAAGGGGCCGACGCGCTGGCTCAACGGCACGCCGAGCATCCCGTCGCTGTACGCCGCGATGGAGGGGCTGAAGATCATCGCCCAGGTGGGCGTGAAGAACATCCGCCGCCATTCGCTGGCGCTGACGACGCGGCTGCTGGAGAAGATCCGCGAGATTGGCTGGCCCACCATCACGCCGCTGGACCCGGAGCGCCGGGGCGGCACGGTGGCCGTGAATCCGCCTAACGCCAAGGCGGTGTCGGACGTGTTGCTGGAGCGGGACTTCATCATTGACTACCGGCCCGAGGCCGGCATCCGGATCGCGCCCCATTTCTACACCACGGCGGACGAGTGCGACATGATCGTGGAGGAGATGGCGGCGATTCTGGCCAACCGGCCCAGCCTGAGGGTGACGCGCGAGAAGTGACCATCCACGACATCAGCCGGCGGGTGGGGCCGGGAACCTGGGTGTGGCCGGGCGACCGGCCTTTCGATTGCCGGCTGAACTGGAAGATGGCCGAGGGCGCGGCGGTGAACGTGGGCGAGATCGCCATGAGCGTGCACTGCGGGACCCATATTGACGCGCCGTTCCACTTCGACCCCGCAGGACCTACCAGCGAGCGGATTCCGCTGCTGAACTGCGTGGGTGAGTGCGAGGTGCTGCCGCTGGACCGACTGGCGGAGTCGAAATCCGACCGAGTGCTTGTGAAGGCAAGCGGTGGCGCGCCGACGCCGGCGCAGCTCGAGTCCCTGGGCCGGAGACTGAAGCTGTTCGGCACGGACCATCACTCAGTGGATCCGATGGATTCGAAGACGCTGGACGCCCACCATGCGCTGTGGAAGATGGGGGCCGTGATACTTGAGGAGCTGGACCTGTCTCAAGTACCTGACGGTCGCTATCGGCTCGTGGCGCTGCCGCTGTTCATAGAGGGGATGGATGCAGCTCCGGCGCGCGCCATACTGCTGGAGCAGGACTGAATGCTTCACGCAGGGGCCGGCGCCGCCGGCCCCTGTCAGCCTTGCACCACTGCCGCAGCACGACTGCCGGCGCCCGGCGCTTCGCGCGCCAGCTTCCTAGAACGGGCTGAAACCCGGCGAGCCGTACCTGGTGGTCTGGAGATGGTGCCAAATCGGGTACGCGTAGGCCAGTACGATCAGCACCACCGCCAGCGCCGTCCACAGCCACAGCCGATCGAAGAACCGAGAGGCGTTGCCCGGCGCTTCCAGCGGCTCGGCGAACTCGATGGTGCCGGCGTGCGCGGCGGAGCGGCCCGAGGTGACTGTGAACAACATAACGAGGCAGTAGAACACCGCACTGGCGAACAGCACGATCCCGCCTATCGCCGATAGCGCGGTCAGGAACTCCCAGCTTGCCGCCGTTGGGTCGCCGCCGTAGCTGGTGTCATAGACCCGCCGCGGCATGCCCATCAGCCCCGTTATGTGGGTCGGGACCGAGAACAGCAGCATGCCCACGAACCACAGCCACGGCTGCACCCGGGCCAGCGGGCGCAGCTCGAGATCCCTGCCCGTCAGGATCGGCACCAGCCAGTAGGAGGCGCCCATGAAGGTGAGCGCCACCGCACTGCCCACGGTGGTGTGGAAGTGGCCAGGGACCCACGAGGTGTTGTGGACCATCGCGTTCATCGAGTACGACGCGTTGATCGCACCGCCGAAGCCGCCGATGGCGAACAGCAGCATCGCGAAGACGGTCGCGGTGACGAACGGGTCGTTCCACGGCAGCTTCCGGATCCAGCCCAGCAGTCCCTCACCGCCGCGCGCGCGGCCCGCGATCTCCAGAGATGCGATTACGGTGAACGCCGTGATGAAACTGGGGAACAGGATCCACATGGTGTTGAAGGTGTGGAACAACTTCCAACCGGCCGGAATGCCGGGGTCCATGAACTGATGGTGGAAGCCGACCGGCGTCGAGAGCAGGATGAACAGCACGAACACCAGTTTGGCCAGCGGCTCGCTGAACAGCTTGCCTCCCGCTTGGCGCGGGATCACCGCGTACCACAGCATGTAGGCCGGCAGCAGCCAGAAGTACACCAGCGGGTGGCCAAACCACCAGAACAAAGTGCGTGCCAGCACCGGGTCGACCCTGTCGGTGATGCCCAGCGACCACGGAATCAGCTGCAGCAGCATCTCGGCCGCCACGCCGATCGTCGCCAGGATCCACACGATCACCGTGGCCATGATGCCGAACATGGCCAGCGGGATCGGCGCCTCGCGGTTCCCGGCGCGCCATTCGGCAAGCGCTCGGATCATCACCGCGCACCAGCCCCAGGAACCCACCACCAGCAGCGTGGCGCCGATGTAGAATGCGGGGTGCGCCTTGAGCGGCGGGTAGAAGGTGTACAGCACCGAGGCCTTGCCGGCGAGAATCACCGCCGCCGCCGCCACGGCGCCAGCCGTGGCCACCCAGAACGAGCTCCACCCCAGGCGCTGCCACGGCAGCGGCCGGTCGAGGCTGCGCGCCGCCACGGCGTACCCCAGGCCCATGATGAAGAAGGTGGTGAACACGATCGCCATCAGCACGCCGTGCGCGGTGACCGACAGGTAGTACATGCGCGCGGAGCGGAACGGCAGGTCGAGGTTGGCGCGCGAGAGCGCCTGCATCATCGCCATCGCCGCGGCCACGCCGAACGCGCCGACCGCCACGCCGATGTGGGCGAGGGCCAGCCGATTGGTGCGGGTCATGGCTGCGCCTCCACGATGATCCTGCCGCCCATGGTGTGGTGCCCGGTGCCGCAGTACTCGTTGCACACGATCAGGTATTCACCGGGCCGCTCGAAGGTGTAGCTGAGCTGCGCCACGTAGCCCGGAATCACCATGGTGTTGATGTTGGTCCCCGCCACCTGGAAGCCGTGGGTGACGTCCATCGCCGAGAGCCGGAAGGTGATCTTCCGCCCGGCCGGCACCCTCACCTCGGCGGGCAGCCAGAAGAACATCCCCGCCACGTAGGTCACCGTGACCGAGCCGTCGGAGTTGGTGACCGCTCCCTGCTGGGCGAAACGGGGATCGGACATGAGCTGGGTGGGATCGACCGTCTCGACGTGGCTGGGCGGGCGCAGGCCCCAGGCGAAGGTGGCGATGCCGACCATGGTGAGGAACACCACGATCACGGCGCCCGCGAACCACATCCACAGTTTTTCGTAGAAGTCCACGTTCATGGAGTCACCGCCCCCCGGTCGCGGAAGATGAGGAAGTAGACGGCGAGCCAGCCGATCGCGAACAGCAGGCCGTAGATGCCCACGATCACGAGCGTGCCGATCGGGTGGCGCGGCTGGGTGGGAGTGTCGGGTTTCTCGCTCATTGCTGCTCCGGCAGTTCGGGAATGCGCGACAAGATGAGCCCGGATCCTGAAGAAGTGATGAAGGTGTC
>DATMBH010000238.1:0-4931 GCA_035559335.1 Gemmatimonadales bacterium | reverse complement strand
TCCGCTTTTGCTTGTCGCACAGGAAGTGGCCTTTCGTTGGTGGCAGGTTCGGTTGCGTGGTTGCACCGCTTCTACCACATCGAGAGGCCCTTTCTGCATCTGGTGGCCGCTCAGGTCGTCGACTTTTTCGTCACATCAAGGTTAGCCGAACGCGGATTGCCGGCTGACTGCTCCAGGCAGCAGCCAGGCAGCAAGCCGACGCGCGTACCCCGCAGCCCGCACGGCCCTCGTGCTCGCGCTCTACGGGGTCGCCCCTCCTGGACCGGACCGGCTCGCTAGGTGGACTGCCGGCGCGCGAGAGGCGAGCGCGGTTCGTCTGCGTGCGGCGAGCGGAGGGCGGGGCGGTGGGATGGGGGTAGGGGGCTTGTCGCGTTCATCGCTCCATGCCCTCACGCTTGGGGTACCTATCGTCGGCCGAAAAAAATCGGACACGCGGGCTCCAGGTAGAGAAAGGCGGTCGCGTAGAGCAATGCGAAGATGGCGCAAGCGGCGGCGCAAGGTCAGATGGCTTGGTCCATCGCCACCGGCCTCGGCAGGAGTGTCAGCGGTGGCGGCGGCGGTCTGTACGGCGGCATCCTGTCGGCAGCGGGCGGCCTCAACTTCGGGAGGGCTCGCGTCAAGGAGTGTGTAAATCGTGAGGATCAGGCGGCGGCCTTCTCGGGCTCCTTCACGAGTTGTCCGTCCTCGAATCTCCTCCCGTCGTAGACCGCGGCGAGCTGCTCCGGCGCGGTGAGCCGGCGGAAGCGGCGCTCGGCGACCAGCAGCAGGCGCCACAGCAACGCCGTCGCGTTGTCGACCTTCTTGAAGCGCTTGGCGGCATCGGTGCGCAGCCGCACCGCCGCGAACGGCGACTCGATCACGTTCGTCGTCCGCAGATGCTTCCAGTGCCCTTCCGGGAAATCGTAGACGGTCACGAGCCGCTCCCAGTCGGTCTCCAGGATCTCGACCGCGCGTGGGTAGGCCCGGCGATACGTCCTGGCGAACGCGTCGCGCCGGCGCTCGGCCTCCGCGCGGGTCGGCGCGTACGGGATCGCGGCCAGTTCCTCGCGCGCCGCCGCCTGCACCTTCTTCGGCAAGTGGGTCAGCACGTTCATGATCTTGTGATTCCAACACCGCTGCTCCGCCGCCGTGGGCCAGAGTTCGGCGCCGGCTGCCCAGATCCCGGCGGCCCCATCGGCCACCAGCAGCTTCGGCACGCGCAGGCCGCGGTCGCGGAGATCACGCAACACCGCGCGCCACGAGTCCGTCGACTCGCGATACCCCGGCACCACCGCCAGCACTTCCTTGCGCCCGTCGCGGAGCGCGCCGATCACGACGAGCAGCGCCGCCTTCTCCCGCTCGAGTCCCGCCCGCACGTAGATCCCGTCGGCCCAGGCGTACACCCGCTCGTGGTCGGCCAGCGACCGTCGCGTCCACGCCCGGTAGTCCGTCACGAACTTCGCCCGCAGCCGCTCGATCGACTTCGCACTCAACGGCGCCCCGTCGCCGAGCAAGCCCCGCAGCGCCAGCTCGAAGTCCCCCTGCGCGAGCCCATGCAGGTAGCGCTCGGGCAGTAGGTCCGCCACCTGCTCGGTGCGCCGCGCGAACAGCGGCAGCCCCCGACTCTCGAAGCGCGCCTCGAGCCCGCGCACCCGCGGGCGGCGCAGCTCGATCGTCCCCGTCTGCACCGCCAGCCGCCGCGGCTTCCCGTACCCATTCCGGTAGCCGACCGGCGCATCGACATCGGCCCGCCGCTCGTGCCGCTGGCGGCCGAGCACCTCGGTCACCTCCGCCTCCAACACCTCCTGGATGAACTCCTGGACCTTCCCGCGCACCCACGTCTCCAGCGTCTCCCACGTGGGCCTGGTCTTCGCACTCTCGACTCTGTTACTCCTCGGCATGGGCGATGTCTCCTTCCGCCCGGCTCTCCAACCGGGTCTTGGCTTTGGCAGCCGGAAGGTTACGTCGCCCGATCCTCTTTTACACACCCACTGATCTTAGCCCACTTCGGGAGCGGCACGCCGAGCGCCTCCAGCGTACTCTCGGACCCGAACTTCAACCCGGCCGCAGGCGGCCTCGACCTAACGCGCTGACGTTGCCGAAGCACCGCGAAGTGCCGGCGCGACTCCTGCGACGGATTGCTGCTGCCGCATCATCGCCGCGACGGAAGCGCGCCAGATGGCGGACGGAGAGGGACTGACCAGTCTGCACCTCGCGCTCCTCGGCTGCTTCATCGAAGCCTGCTCGGCGGTCGACGTGGCTGCGGCGATCGGCCTTCCCGTCGAGCGCGTCGTCGCCCTTCTCGAAGACCTGGAGAGAGCTGGGCTCCTGTCGGCCATCCCAGCCCATGCGTGACCTCAACTCACACCACTCCCAGACTTCCAAACGCGAGCACAGACGAAGCGCCAGACCGCTAGCCCCTGCTCGCTGTCGTCGAAGACGTTGCGTGTCACGTTCTTCGCGGGCCGGCGCTGTCCCTGCTCTGGTCCTGTGAGCAGCACGCTCGCGATCGGCTGCGTGTCGCCCGATCGACAGTTGAGTCCCCATTGGCCGGCTCGGTGCTCTTTCTGGTGGCGTTCGTCGATGATCGCCCAAAAGCGCACGGTCGTCCCATCATCCGTCAGCGTCACGGCCTCGTGGACGTAAGTACCCAGCCCTTTTTCGTCCGTCCAGACACGAATGAATGCCCCCGACGGGATGCCGGCCGTCCGCAGAACCACATCATCGAACGATAGTGTAGGCCGGTCTGCGGCGAGCGTCGCAGCGGCTAGTACCATAGCGAGCGGACACACCTGGCGCACCCGACGCCTCATTGAATCTCAGCTCTCAACACCTCTAGCTGTGCAGAGCAATGAGCTTCCGAATGCGCGGCGACGAACCCGACCACGGCGGGGCCCCGGCTACACACAAAGACGGTAGTGTCCGTCTCGTCTAGCATCACCTGACATTGAGGCTGGGTCCGAAGATGCTGGGAAAAGGCGGTGACGTCGGCAGCGGACACGGCATGGCACGGCGTTGTCATGTCCGGTGTGACGCCTCCGCTCCAGCGGTTAAGGCGCTCGCGTGTCGGGCCAGCGATACAGCCTACTTGTGCCAAAACCGCGAGGAGAAGAAGCAGTCGCATTATCGACTCAGGTCCAGCGGAGAGCGCTGGCGGTCACGGTAGTAGTTCCGTAGGTAGCTGTCCGGGTTCCCGGGAGCGATGCGGCCGTCATACGGGTTCCGGTTCCCTGGATAACCGTAGTTGTTGGTCGGGTTGCTGTCGGGCCGACTGCGCCAGTGTCCCGGCACCATCGTGCCGTTGCCGCGAAGGTACGGCTGTACGTAAACCTGAGCGAGCACGGTGACGGGCGAGGCGAGCAGCAGGGCCGTGAGGGGGAAGAAGACTTGCCATCGAAGCGTGTTGCTCATTTAGTGGACCTCCGCGAGTGTGTTTCCGGGGCGACCGCAGAATGCGCCAGCGGCCTGTTCGATGGCGTCGCGGATGGCGAAGTTGCGGGCCGTCGCGGTCGCTTCGGCCTCGGCACTCCGCGCTGTGTAGAGCGTGGTGACGACCTTGAGCGGTACGCGGGAGTGGAAGTTGCCGACGAGCGTCCCGTCCTCAACGCGAACGACGTTGATGCTGGCCTGTCCTTCGGCGCGCCCCAAGATCGGCATTCCAAAGAGCGGCGTCAGCGTGAGGCCCTCGACGAAGGCCAGCACGCGGAGGGCTCCCATCGCCTTATAGCCGTCCGCGCGGCCCTCAAAGACGTAGTCGGGTTTGGCGTTCGGGCCCATCACGACCTGGAAGCATCCGGTGTTGGCGAACGCGACGGCGACGTCGGGCGCGAGCGTGCGCGTAACGTACTCACCTTGGACGGCCTGGCTACCCCAGGCGGCACCGGCTCGTGACAGGCCGTTGGCCTGCCAACCATAGCCCGAGCCCGTCACCGTGCTGGAGCCGGCTGCCGCACCGTAGCTGCTGGCCGCGCCCGTTGCGCGGAACTGGTCGTACTCGAATCCGGTGACAGCGATGCGGACGCGGTTCGCGTTCGTGTACCGTGGAGACGGCTGCTCGAACCGCGCTGGGGTGAGCATGCAGCCCGCTGCGGCGAGGGCGAATAGGGCCGCGTAGTGCGTCCGCATCATGCACGCACCGAAGCCCGAACGCGCGTGCCAGGCAGCCATCGGCCCATGGTGCCGACGAGCGTGACCACGAGTGCGGCGAGGAAGATCAAGCCGCCCCAGTGCTCGCCGAACGGTCTGCCGGCTTGCTGCCCCAGGGCGTATCCATCCGAGAAGTTTCCGTGCCGGCTACTCGTGGCGATAGCTCCGGCAACGCTGCCACCTAAGATGAGCGGCACCTCGTAGAGAACGATGAGCCAGAGGAATCCGAAGGCGACTCTCCGCATGGTGACCTCCATTGGTAGGTGTCGGCAGAGTCCGGGGACATCTTGAGAGTGAGTGCGCAAAGCGCATGGCGCCTGCATTGGAATATGCTAGGAAACACGCAACATCTCAAGCCAACAACTTGACCCACGCGATCATGTCGTGGTATAATGCGATCTGGAAGAGGGGTGTAGCGCACACACCCAGCAACCCTTCCCGGCGACGCGCGCCGACGGTTGCCGCCCGGTCAATCGCACCAATCAGGCTGGGCACCGTGAGGTAGTGTCCCCGGAGGTGGTGGAAATCAGGTAGTCGCCGCCGCGTGAAAAAAGAGCGGCCATCGCGCATCCTCGCCGCTGTCAGTCGGGCAAGACGACAGACGGATGGAGGAGGCGATGGCCAAGGGGAAGATGGATCTTTCGACGTTCGTGGGCAAGCTGCTCGAGGAGCAGGACGGCGACGTGCTCCGCGAGGGCATCCGGGTGCTCTCGCAGGCGCTGATGGAGAGCGAGGTGGCCGGGCTCATCGGCGCGGACCGCTACGAGCGCACGAGCGAGCGCCAGACGTACCGTAACGGGTATCGG
>DATMBH010000237.1:0-19088 GCA_035559335.1 Gemmatimonadales bacterium | reverse complement strand
GAGATGGTGATGCCGGGCGACAACATCCAGATGACGATCACGCTGATCACGCCGATCGCGATGGAGGAGCAGCTGCGCTTCGCGATCCGCGAGGGCGGCCGCACCGTGGGCGCGGGCGTCGTCACCAAGATCCTGGAGTAGTCCGATGCCGCGCGAGAACATCATCCTGGCGTGCAACGACTGTAAGGAACGCAACTACTTCACTACCAAGAACCGGCGCAAGCATCCGGAACGGGTGGAGTGGAAGAAGTACTGCCCGCGCTGCAACAAGCACACGGCCCACAAGGAAACCAAGTGAGCCTGGTTGAGAAGATGCAGGGCGGTGTGCGGGGAACGGTGCAGTTCCTCGTCGAGGTGCGCTCGGAGGTCCAGAAGATCACCTGGCCGAGCAAGGACGAGGTGCGCCGCCTGACGCTGGTTATTCTCGGCTTCGTGGTGTTCATGGCCGTGCTGATCGGGCTCATGGACATCCTGCTCCAGTTGATCCTGGTGCGCGGGCCAAGCGGACTGTTCTCGTGAGCGAGACCGCCACGATGGAATGGCGCTGGTACGCGATCCAGACTACTGCGGGCCACGAGAACAAGGTCCGCTCGCTGATCGAGCGGCGGATCAGCGAGGATCCGCGGCCCGAGGAGCAGCGTCCGATCCGCAAGGCGCTGGTTCCGGTGCAGGAAGTGACCGAGATCAAGAATGGCAAGAAGGTCACGGTCGAGCGGAAGATGTTCCCCGGCTACGTGCTGGTGGAGATGATCTCGAACCAGGAGACGCTCCACATCATCAACAGCATCCAGGGGGTCATCAAGTTCGTGGGCACCGGCCGTGAGCCGATGCCGCTCAGGCAGGACGAGGTGAACCGGCTGCTGGGCATCGAGGTGCCGGTTACCGACGAGTCGCCGAAGGAGGAGATCCCGTTCCTCCCCGGCCAGGTGGTGATGATCATCGAGGGGCCCTTCACCGACTTCAGCGGTACGGTGGAGGAGGTGTTGACTGACAAGGGGAAGGTGCGCGTGGCGGTGAGCCTGTTCGGCCGCCCCACCAGCGTGGAGCTGGACTACACGCAGTTGCAGGCACACTAGGGGGCTGGGGGCCGGGGCCATGGCAAGCCGCCCCGACACCCGAGGTCTGATCCCTGATTCCCCGGATTCCCGCGACCGCGCGGGTGATCGCGGCAGCTTGCGGCGGGCTTTGCGCCGCGGCGTTACGGAAGGAAGGAGCTAATGCCTCCCAAGAAGGTACAAGCCGTCGTGAAGCTCCAGATAAATGCTGGGGCCGCGACGCCCGCGCCCCCCGTGGGCTCGGCGTTGGGTCCGCACGGGCTCAACATCATGGATTTCTGCAAGCAGTTCAACGCCCGGACCGCGTCGCAGCCCGGCATGGTGATTCCGGTGGTGGTGACGATCTACGCCGACCGGTCGTTCACCTTTATCACCAAGACGCCGCCGGCCGCGGTGTTGCTGCGTAAGGAAGCGGGGATCGAGAAGGGCTCAGCCACTTCGAACCGGGTCAAGGTGGGCAAGGTGACGAAGGCGCAGGTCCGCAAGATCGCCGAGCTGAAGCTGCCCGACCTGAACGCGGTGGACATCGAGGGCGCGATGAGAATGATCGCCGGCACTGCGCGCTCGATGGGCATCGAGGTGGAGGGCTGATGGCCCGCCACGGCAAGCGGTATCGCGCGGCGGTCGAGGGGCTGGACCGTGAGGCGCGCTACGAGCCGCGCAAGGCCCTCGAGATGGTGAAGACGCGCACCCGGCCCGCGAAGTTCGACGAGACGGTGGACATCGCGGTGCGACTCGGCGTGGACCCGCGCCACGCCGACCAGATCGTGCGCGGCACGGTGGTGCTGCCGCACGGCACCGGCAAGAAGGTGCGGGTGTTGGTCATCGCGCAGGGCGACAAGGCGCGCGAGGCCGAGCAGGCGGGCGCCGACTTTGTCGGCATGGAGTTCATCCAGAAGATCAAGGACGGCTGGCTCGACGTGGACGCGATTGTCGCCACCCCGGACGTGATGGGTCAGCTGGGGCAGCTGGGCCGGATCCTCGGCCCGCGCGGTCTGATGCCTAACCCCAAGGCCGGCACGGTCACCATGGACGTGGCGAAGGCGGTGCGGGATATCAAGGCCGGAAAGATCGAGTTCCGCGTGGACAAGACGGGAAACGTCCACGCTCCGATAGGCAAGGTGAGCTTCAGCGTGGAGCAGCTGGAGCAGAACTACTCGGCGTTCATGGACACGATCGTCAGGGCCAAGCCGGCGGCGGCGAAGGGTCAGTACGTTCGCACCGTGGCGGTCTCGAGCACCATGGGGCCTGGGTTCCGCATTGACACGGGGCTGTACCGATGAACCGCACCGAAAAGGCGACGATAGTCACGGAGCTGGCCGGCCGGCTGAAGTCTGCCCAGTCCGTTTACGTCACCGATTTCACCGGACTGAACGTCGCGCAGGTCACCGACCTGCGGCGGCGGCTCAGGAAGGCTGGGGTCGAGTATGTGGTGGTGAAGAACACGCTGGCGCGCCGCGCGCTCGGCGACGGGCCGCTGTCGGTGCTCGACGGGTTCTTCACGGGCAGTTCCGCGCTGGCGCTGTCGGCCGAGCCGTCGGTGGCGGCCAAGGTGCTGGCGGAGTTCGCCAAGGAGTTCCAGAAGCCGGCCATCAAGGGCGGCGTGGTGGATGGTCGGGCGGTCACGCCCGAGCAGGTGAAGCGGCTGGCGTCGCTGCCTCCGCGCGAGCAGTTACTGGCCGAACTGGGCGCCGCGATGCAGGCGCCGATGGCCGGATTCGTGGGCGCCCTCCAGGCGCTGTTGACCAATTTCGTGGGCGCCGTTGAGGCGCTGAAGCAGCAGCGCGAGGGCGCTGCCTGACCGTCGGGGAGAGAGAACAAATGGCTGCCAACACGACAATCACCAAGGACGACATCCTCGAGGCGATCGGCAACATGTCGGTCGTAGAGCTGGCCGATCTTATCGAGGCGTTCAAGACGAAGTTCAACGTTACGATCGCCGCCGTGGCCCCGGCCGCGGCCGCTCCGGCCGGCCCTGGCGCCGCCGCCGCGGCCGAGGAGGAGCAGACGGAGTTCACCGTCATCCTCAAGGGCGTGGATGCCGCCAAGAAGATCGGCGTCATCAAGGTGGTCCGCGAGCTGACCGGCCTGGGCCTGAAGGAGGCCAAGGACCTGGTGGACGGGGCGCCCAAGAACGTCAAGGAGGGCGTCTCGAAGGCCGAGGCGCAGAGCTACAAGGCCAAGCTGGAAGAGGCAGGCGCGACCGTAGAACTGAAGTAACGGTCGGCACTACGCCGCGGGTTCACAGCAGTCGTCGCTACGTGCGCGGAGGCCCCCGCTCCACGGGGGCCGTTCGCGCTGGCCGCACACGAGGGTAAGTCATGGCTCAAAACACTCCGGTCATCTCGTTCGCGAAGCTGGGCGAAGGGATGCCGATGCCGCATCTGCTCGACATTCAGACCAGGGCCTTCCGCGCCCTGCTGAAGCCCGAGGAGGAGCGGCCCGACGTCGGTCTGGAGCGGGTGTTCCGGGACCTGTTTCCGATCACCGACGTCAACGAGAACTTCACGCTCCAGTTCCTCTCCTGCTCGGTGGGAGAGCCGAAGTACTCCGTCGAGGAGTGCATCGAGCGTGACATGACCTATTCCGCGCCGCTCAAGGCGCGGCTGAGGCTCGACGTCTTCAAGGACGACGGGACCGGCACCAAGAAGCTCGAGAACTCGATCGAGAAGGAGGTGTATCTCGGCGAGCTTCCGCTGCTCACGCCGCTGGGCACTTTCGTCATCAACGGCGCCGAGCGCGTGATCGTCAGCCAGCTGCACCGCTCCCCGGGTGTGGTATTCGAGGAGACGATCCACCCCAACGGCCAGCGCCTGTTCAGCGCGCGCATCATCCCGTTCCGCGGTTCGTGGGTCGAATTCACGATCGACATCCACGACGTCGTGTACGTGCATATCGACAAGAAGAAGAAGTTCCCGGCCACCGCGCTGCTCAGGGCCTTCGGCTACGGCACCAATTCCCAGATCCTGGGACTGTTCTACGCGAAGAAGCCGCTGGACATCACCGGCAACCTCCAGGCGCGGCAGCACCGCCGCGAGGTGCTGGGGACGCTGCTCGCCGAGGACGTGCCCAATCCCGAGCAGCCGAAGGGCGAGCCACTGGCCAGGGAAGGCGACGAGCTGACGCTGGATCTGCTGCAGTCGCTGCGGCGCGCCGGCGTCGAGCGGGTGACTGTGTTCGCCGGCTACCAGGCGCTGAATTTGCGCGACGACGAGACCGAGGGCGCCACGGTCCGCGGTTCCGAAACGAAGTACGTGCTGGCCTTCGATGTCGCCGACCCCTCGACCGGCGAGGTAATTGCCGAGCGCGGCAAGGAACTCACCGAGGCGCTTCGCAAGAGGCTGCGCAAGGCGGGCGTCGAGACGGTTGACGTGTTCGTGCCGGGCGGCCGCGAGTCGCCGCTCATCAAGAACACGCTGGGCAAGGACCCGACCGGTTCCGAGGAAGAGGCGCTCAAGCAGATCTACGCGCTGCTGCGGCCGGGCGAGGCGCCCAATCTCGAGACCGCGCGGCTGGCTCTGGAGCGGCTGTTCTTCTCGCCCAAGCGCTACGACCTGGGGCGGGTGGGCCGTTACAAGATCAACCAGCGGCTCGGCCTCAAGACTCCGCGCGACCACACGGTCCTTACCGAAGAGGACTTCATTGCCATCGTGCGCTATCTGATCGAGCTGCACGAGGGTCGCGGCTACACCGACGACATCGACCACCTTGGCAACCGCCGGGTGCGCACCGTGGGCGAGCTGATTGCCAACCAGCTCTCGGTCGGTCTGTCGCGCATGGCGCGGCTGGTCAAGGAGCGGATGAGCATCAACGCCGAGCCGGAGAAGATGACGCTCGACGACCTGGTCAACGCCCGCACCGTGAGCGCGGTGATCCAGGCGTTCTTCGGCAGTTCGCAGCTGTCGCAGTTCATGGATCAGACCAACCCGCTGGCGGAGCTGACCCACAAGCGCCGCCTCAGCGCGCTGGGTCCGGGCGGCCTAACGCGCGAGCGCGCGGGCTTCGAGGTCCGCGACGTGCACTACTCGCAGTACGGCCGGATGTGCCCGATCGAGACGCCGGAAGGCCCGAACATCGGCCTCATCACCTCGCTTTCGACCTACGCGCGGGTCAACGCGCTCGGCTTCGTGGAGACGCCGCTGCGCGTGGTTAGGGACGGCCGGGTCACGGACGAGATCCGCTGGCTGTCGGCCTCCGAAGAGGAGAACTACTCGGTCGCGCAGGCGAACACGCCGCTCAACCCGGACGGCACGTTCCGCGATTCGTTCGTACTATGCCGCAAGCGGGACGACTACCCCATGCTGACCCCCGACAAGGTGGACTTCATGGATGTGGCGCCCGAGCAGCTGGTGTCGATCGCGGCGGCGCTAATTCCGTTCCTCGAGCACGACGACGCCAACCGCGCGCTGATGGGCTCCAACATGCAGCGCCAGGCGGTGCCGCTGCTCAACCCCGAGGCGCCGCTGGTGGGCACTGGGCTGGAGAGCAAGGTGGCCACCGACTCGGGTGCCGTCGTCCTCGCGCGGCGCGGGGGCGTGGTGACCCGCGTGACCGCCGACGAGATCATCATCGATGCCGGTATCGGCAACGAGAAGCGCATCGACCATCCGCTGGCGCGCCTGACGCAGCAGGACCGCTACCGCCTCAAGAAGTTCTGGCGCACCAACCAGGACACCGCGATCAACCAGCGGCCGCTGGTGCGCGCGGGGCAGCAGGTAGCCGCCGGCCAGGTGATCGCCGACGGGGCCTCCACTGAGGATGGCGAGCTGGCACTCGGCGCCAACGTGCTGGTCGCGTTCATGCCGTGGTACGGCCACAACTTCGAGGACGCCATCGTGCTCTCGGAGCGCCTGGTGAAGGACGACGTGTACTCGTCCATACACATCCAGGAGCTCGAGCTGCACGTTCGGGATACCAAGCGCGGCCAGGAGGAGATCACCCGCGAAATACCTAACGTCGCCGAGGAGTCGCTGGTCGACCTCGACGAGCGGGGCATCGTCAGGATCGGCGCCCACGTGAAGCCGGGTGACATCCTGGTGGGCAAGATCACGCCCAAGGGCGAGACCGAGCTGTCGCCGGAAGAGAAGCTGCTCACGGCGATCTTCGGCGAGAAGGCCAAGGACGTGAAGGACTCCTCGCTCAAGGTTCCGCCCGGAATGGAGGGCGTGGTAATCGACGTGAAGATTTTCTCGCGCGTCGAGGACCAGGTGGTCGAGAAGGACCGCGGCGAGCGGATCGGCGAAGTGCGCCGGCTCGAGGCCGAGGAGAAGGCCCGGGTCACCGCCGCCCTGCACGAAGACCTGCTGCACGAGCTGCTGGGCCAGGAGGTCGGCCTGATGCTCAAGGCGGGCACTGTCGAGGAGTACCGGCCGCAGGGTACGAAGCTCACGAAGCAGGAGCTGGAGTCGATCAACCTAGCGGATGTCGACCTCAAGACTCTGCGCGTCTCGAACAAACAGGTCAACGAGCGGATCCGCGCCCTGATCGAGGCCGCCGCCGTCGAGCGCCAGAAGGCGGAGGAAAAGGCCGAGGACCAGATCGACAATATCCTCCAGCCTGACGAGCTGCCGCCCGGCGTGATCCAGCTGGTCAAGGTGTACATCGCCGAGAAGCGCAAGATCTCGGTGGGCGACAAGATGGCCGGCCGCCACGGCAACAAGGGCATCATCGCCCGGATCGTGCCGGAGGAGGACATGCCGTTCCTGCCCGACGGCACTCCGGTGGACATCGTGCTGAACCCGCTGGGCGTTCCCAGCCGAATGAACGTGGGCCAGATCCTGGAGACCCATCTGGGTTGGTGCGCGCGGGTACTGGGCTTCAAGGCCAAGACCCCGGTCTTCCAGGGCGCGACCGAGAACGAGATCGGGTTGCTGCTGAGGCTCGCGGGGCTGAAGTGGGCTTCCCGCGCCCTCAACCTAACGGCGCGCGCTCCGGACCCCGACGCCGAGACGGTGCGGACCATTCTCGCCGACCTCAAGAAGGTGCTGGGCGAGAACGGGTCGCGTCCCGACCTGGCCACCGCGAAGGTGGAGTGGCTGTCGAGCCGGGCGGCCAGCCAGGTCACGCGCGAGCTGTACCGGCAGGTGCGCGAGTTCCTGACGGCGGCGGCGAAGGAGCTAGCCGAGCGGGAGGCCGCGCACTGGAAGGCGCAGGTCGAGGTGCACGCCAGGCTGCTCCAGGACGAGCACCTCACGAAGCTCCAGCAGGCCGACGCGAAGAAGGGCCTCAAGGTCGTGGAGCAGATGGTGGCGAAGAATCTGCCGCCGGAGGACGTGCTCGCGGCCGCCGGACACCAGGCGCTGGCCTCCTTGCTCAGGAAGGGCGAGGCCGACCTGGATGCCGCGGTCGAGGCGCTGATCCGACTGGCGGGCCTGACGCCCACCGGCAAGGCGCGGCTGCGCGACGGCAGGAGCGGCGAGGAGTTCGCCAACGAGGTCACCGTCGGCTCCATCTACATGATGAAGCTCTCGCACCTGGTCGACGACAAGATCCACGCCCGCTCGATCGGGCCGTACTCGCTGGTCACGCAGCAGCCGCTGGCCGGCAAGGCTCAGTTCGGGGGCCAGCGGTTCGGAGAGATGGAAGTGTGGGCGCTCGAGGCCTACGGCGCGGCGCACACGCTCCAAGAAATCCTGACGGTGAAGTCCGACGACGTTAACGGACGCAGCAGGGTGTACGAGGCAATCGTGAAGGGCCAAAACCTTCCGGAGCCCGGCATTCCCGAGTCGTTCAACGTCCTCGTGAAGGAACTGCAGGCGCTCGGCATCAAGGTGACGCTGGGCACCACCGAGGACGCGGAGGAGTAGCGCAATGATCGATTTCCGCAGCCCGCGCGAGCGGACAGGCTCGTCCTTCGACTACATCCAGATCCGGATCGCCTCTCCCGAGGAGATCCGCGGTCCCAAGGACCCGAAGGAGCGCGAACGCTACGAGATGCAGGGCCAGCGCACCTGGTGGTCGTGGGGCGAGGTGACCAAGCCCGAGACCATCAACTACCGCTCCTTCAAGCCGGAGCGGGATGGGCTGTTTTGCGAAAAGATCTTCGGTCCGGTGAAGGACTGGGAGTGCCACTGCGGCAAGTACAAGCGCATCCGCTACCGCGGCGTGATCTGCGACCGCTGCGGCGTGGAGGTCACGCTTTCGAAGGTGCGCCGCGAGCGCATGGGACACATCGAGCTCGCGGTGCCGGTGGCGCACATCTGGTTCTTCAAGACGCTGCCGAGCCCGATGGGCAACCTGCTCGACATCACGCTGCGTGATCTCGAGCGCGTCATCTACTACACGAACTACATCGTCATCGACCCGGGGCAGCAGGACGTGCAGGCGCACCAGCTGCTCGACGAGGACGAGTACCTCGCGTTGCGCCAGAAGGCGCGCGAGGCGGGCGACACGGCTTTCAAGGCCGACATCGGCGCCCCCGCAGTGCGCACGCTGCTGGAGCGGCTCGACGTGGACAAGACCTCGGAGCGGCTGCGCGCCGAGGTGGCGGTCGAGACCAGCCAGCACCGCAAGAAGCAGCTGCTGAAGCGGCTCAAGATCGTGGACGCCTTCCGCAACTCGGGCGACGCGGGCGACGTGCGCAACAATCCGGCGTGGATGATCCTTGACGTGATACCGGTGATTCCGCCGGACCTGCGCCCGCTGGTGCCGCTCGACGGCGGCCGGTTCGCGACCAGCGATCTGAACGACCTGTACCGCCGGGTCATCAACCGCAACAACCGGCTCCAGAAGCTGATCCAGCACCGCGCGCCGGAGGTGATCCTCCGCAACGAGAAGCGGATGCTCCAGGAGGCAGTGGACGCGCTGTTCGACAACGGGCGGCGCAGCAAGGCGATCAGGGGCCGCGGCAAGCGGCCGCTCAAGAGCCTGAGCGACATGCTGAAGGGCAAGCAGGGCCGCTTCCGCCAGAACCTGCTCGGCAAGCGCGTGGACTACTCGGGCCGTTCGGTCATCGTGGTGGGTCCCGAACTCAGGCTGCACCAGTGCGGCCTGCCCAAGGCGATGGCGGTCGAGCTGTTTAAGCCGTTCATCATCCACAAACTGGTGGAAAAGGGCATCGCCGAGACGGTCAAGCGCGCCAAGAAGATCGTGGAGCGCGAGAGCCCGGAGGTGTACGAGATCCTGGAAGAGATCATCCAGGACCACCCGGTGCTGCTCAACCGAGCGCCCACGCTGCACCGGCTCGGCATCCAGGCGTTCGAGCCGGTGCTGGTCGAGGGCAAGGCGATCCGCATCCACCCGCTGGTGTGCGCCGCGTTCAACGCGGACTTCGACGGCGACCAGATGGCGGTGCACGTGCCGCTCTCGTTCGAGGCGCAGCTCGAGGCGCGGGTGTTGATGTTGTCGAGCAACAACATCCTGAAGCCATCCGACGGCCGTCCGGTGGCCGAGCCCAGCCAGGACATGGTGCTGGGTTCGTACTTCCTGACCAAGGATCCGCAGGACCTCAAGTCGCGCACGGTCACAGACAAGAGCGGCCGCTCGTGGGTCAAGGACGCGCCGGCCTTCGGCGACGTGGCGGAGATCGAGACCGCGCTGCTTCACAAGCGGGTCACCTACCACACGCCGGTGAACTTCCTGGTCGAGCGCAACGGAACGCGGGAGTGGGTGCCCACCACCGTGGGGCGGGTTCTGTTCAACTCGATCCTCCCGGCCCCGCTCAGGTGGCGTTCGGAGCCTGACACCAACTCGCCGATGCGCAAGAAGAAGCTCTCGGATTTGGTGGCTACCAGCTACCGTGAGCTGGGGTTGGCGCCGACGGTCGAGTTCCTCGACCGCCTCAAGATGTTCGGGTTCGGCTACGCGACGCGCGGCGGCATCTCGATAGGCATCGAGGACCTCTACATCCCGGAGGCCAAGGAGAAGCTGATCCGCGAGGCCGAGGAGCGGGTGGAGCGGTTCCAGCGCGCCTATCAGACCGGCTCGATCACCAACGGTGAGCGCTACAACCGCGTGATCGACGCGTGGACCCACGCCAACAACGACATCGCCGACGAGATGGTGAAGGCGATGGGCAGCTCGCGGGGCGGGTTCAACCCGGTGTTCATGATGTTCGACTCCGGTTCACGCGGCTCGCGCGACCAGATCCGCCAGCTGGCTGGAATGCGCGGCCTGATGGCGAAGCCGCAGAAGAAGCTCACCGGAGGAATCGGCGAGATCATCGAGAGCCCGATCCGCTCGAACTTCCGCGAGGGGCTCACGGTGCTGGAGTACTTCATCTCGACCCACGGCGCCCGCAAGGGCCTGGCCGACACGGCGCTCAAGACCGCCGACGCCGGCTACCTCACGCGCCGCCTGGTTGATGTGGCGCAGGACGTCACGATCACCGAGGAGGACTGCGGCACGGTGCTCGGTCTCGAGATGACCGCGCTGAAGGAAGGTGAGGACGTGGTCGAGCCGCTGGCCGAGCGCATCGTCGGCAATGTGGCAGCGGACGACGTGTTCGACCCGCATGAACTGGACGAGCACGGCGACCCGCGGCTGCTGGTGGCTGCCGGCCAGCTGATCGACGAGGCTGCGGCGCAGGCCATAGACGACGCCGGCATCGAGATGGTGCGCATCCGTTCGGTGCTCACCTGCGAGGCCAGGCGCGGGCTGTGCCGGATGTGCTACGGCCGCAACCTGGCCACCATGGACATGGTGGACATCGGCGAGGCGGTGGGCATCCTGGCCGCGCAGTCGATCGGCGAGCCGGGCACGCAGCTCACCCTGCGCACCTTCCACATCGGCGGAACCGCGGCCCGCATCGCTGAGGTCACCGAGCGCAAGAGCAAGCAGGACGGCGTGATCGAGTTCGGCGACCGGCTGCAGCACGTGAAGACGGCGGACGGCCGCGTAGTGGTCACGAAGCACGATGGCGAGCTGATTCTCAAGGACAGCGAGGGTCGGGTGCGCTCGCGGTTCCCGGTGCCGCTGGGAGCGGAAATCATGGTCAGCGACGGCCAGGAGATCCGCAAGGGCCAGGCGATCTTCCAGTGGGACCCGTACACCACGCCGATCATCGCCGACGTGCCGGGCACCATCCGCTTCCGTGACATCGTCGAGGACGAGACGATCCGCGAGGAGCTGGACGAGCTGACCGGTCTGCGCCAGCGGGTCATCGTTGAGGATCGCGACAAGAAGCTGCACCCGCACATCGAGATCGTCACGGAAAAGGGCGGCAAGGAGAAAAAGGTCCGCGACTTCGTGGTGCCCGAGGGCGCCCAACTGATGGTCGAGGACGGCCAGACGGTATCGGCGGGGCAGGTGCTCGCCAAGATCAGCCGCGAGGCCTACAAGACCCGCGACATCACTGGCGGCCTGCCGCGGGTGGCGGAGTTGTTCGAGGCGCGCCGGCCCAAGGATCCCGCCACTATCTCCGAGATTGACGGCATCGTGCGGTTCGGCGAGATCAAGCGCGGCAAGCGCGAGATCTTCGTGCACCATGTGAGGGTGTTGAAGGACGGAACGTGGTCGACCGACGAGACCCAGGAGCCGATCCTGTACGAGGTGCCGGCCGGCAAGCACCTGCGCGTGCACGAGGGCGACCGGGTGCGGGCGGGAGACCGCCTGACTGAAGGCCCGGTCAACCCGCACGACATCCTGCGCATCAAGGGGCCGCGCGCGGTGCAGGAGTACCTGCTGAACGAGGTGCAGGAGGTGTACCGCCTGCAGGGCGTGAAGATCAACGACAAGCACATCGGCGTGATCGTGCGCCAGATGCTCCAGAAGGTGCGCATCGTAGAGCCAGGGGATACCGAGTTCCTCGAGGGCGAGCACGTGGACCGCAACGTGTTCCGGGAGGCCAACCTCAGAATCACGCGCAAGGGCGGCACCCCGGCCTCGGCCGAGCCGCTGCTGCTGGGCATAACGAAGGCGTCGCTCACGACGCAGTCGTTCATCTCGGCGGCGAGCTTCCAGGAGACGACCCGCGTGCTGACCGACGCGGCCATCCGAGGCTCGCGCGACGACCTGCTGGGGCTGAAGGAGAACATCATCATCGGTCACCTGATCCCGGCGGGGACCGGCGTCTATCGCTACCACGAGATAGACGTCACGCCGCCCGAGGGCTTCCAGCCGCCGCCTCCACCGGCCGAGCCGCTGGCGTCGGTGGGCCCGATTCCGGAACTCGCGCAGGTGATCGAGGAATAGGCAGAAGCAGCGCAGAGGTACGGAGGCACGGAGGCGCCCGGGAGAGATCCCGGGCGCTCCTTCTTACAGCGAGCCGGGAGTAGGCTGCGACCGAAGCGGGCTGTCGCGCATCGTAGTGACAACGCGCACACGGAGCTCGCCTGTGACTGCCCTACTTGTGCTCACGAGTGTTCTCTTCCTCGCCTTGTCCGGGAGCCTAAGTGCCCAGGAGCGCGCCGCACCCATGGGCCGCGCACAACTGGTCGTGGCACTTGGCAACCTGCTGGATAGCCTGGCGCGCGAAGACCAGTTTTCGGGCGTCGTGCTCCTGGCCGACGGAGATACCGCTGTGTTCGAGCGCGCCTACGGGTTCGCCGACCGCGAGGCGCGCCGGCCCAACACGCCCGACACCAGGTTCAACATCGGCTCGGTCAACAAAGCCTTTACGGCCGCCGCCATCCGCCAGCTGGCCGCCGAGGGGCGGCTCTCGCTGGACGACCGACTGATCCGATACCTGCCCGACTACCCCAACCGCGCGGTGGCCGTGCAGGTGACGCTAAGGCAGTTGCTGGAGCACACGGCGGGCATCGGCGGCAACATCTTCGGCGAGCCGCCGGGCGGCACGCGCGCGCAGCTCAGGACCAACGCCGATTTCATCCCGCTGTTCGCCGCTGAGCCTCCAGCCTTCGCCCCCGGTACGTCCCGCCGCTACTGCAACGCCTGCTACGTGCTGTTGGGCGCCGTGATCGAACGAGTAAGCGGCCGGTCGTACTACGAGTACGTCAGGGAGCACATCTTCCGGCCGGCGGGCATGGACGCGACCGATTCCTACGCGATCGACTCGCTGCCTCCTAACACCGCGGTCGGCTACACCAGGGGCGGGCCCGGCGCTCCAGGCGGTGGTCCGCTGCGCCGCAACACGGCCATGCTGCCCGGTCGAGGTAGCGCCGCTGGGGGAGGCTACTCGACGGCGCGCGACCTGCTGCGGTTCGCCACCGCGGCGCGGCAGGCTCGCATTTCCGGCACGCCGCCAGGTGGGTTGGGTGTGGCTGGCGGCGCCCCGGGCGTCAATGCCGTGCTGGAATCCGGCCTGGCGGGCCGCTATACCCTGGTGGTGCTCGCCAACATGGATCCTCCCATCGCCGAGGAGATCGGTCGGCAGGTGAGGCTCTGGCTGGGCGCTGGCGACGAACCCTGAGTCTGGTGTGCAGGTTTTCCGGTCCCTGGCGTCTCCCCCGCAGACGCCAAACCGGAGACCATCGTGATCGCGAACGCAGCCCTCCTGCTGACCCTGGCCGTGGCCCAGCCCGGCCTCGATGTCACGCCGATCAGCCGGCGCCAGCTGCCTGGCATGACTGCCTTCGGCTCGCGGGCCGAGCTGCGGGCATTCCTGACCAGAGTGATGGAAGAGCGTGCCCGCCGGGCCGCGAGGTGGCGCTCGGTGGCGGCCCCCTCCGCCGCCGCTGCCGTAGCTCAGGGCGTGGGCGAGGCCGACGCCATCACCAACGTCCAGCACGCTGGAGTGGACGAGGGCGGCATCGTGAAGCTGCGCGGCAACCACCTGGTGGTGTTGCGCCGCGGCCGGCTGTTCACGATCGCGATCGGCGGCAGCAGTCTAAGACCGGTCTCGGCCGTTGACGCGTTCGGCCCGGACATAGACCCACGCGGCACTTGGTACGACGAGATGCTGATCTCGGGCGACCGGGTGGTCGTCATCGGCTACAGCTATTCGCGGGGCGGCACCGAAGTCGGCATCTTCCGGCTCGGCGATGACGGTTCGCTGCGTTACGAGACCACATTTCAGCTCAGGTCCAACGACTACTACTCATCGCGCAACTACGCCTCGCGCCTCATCGGCTCGCGGCTGGTGTTCTACGCGCCGTTGTACCTGCCATGGAGCATCACGGACGTGGACCAGGTGCTGCCCGCGATGCAGCGCTGGGACACTGCCGAGCGGGGCTTCCGGGTGATCGTCAGGCCGGAGCGGGTGTTCCGTCCCGCGGGCTTTGAGCCTGACGAGGAGGTGGCACTGCATACGGTCACTTCGTGCGACCTAGCTAGGCCTCACATAAGCTGCGAGGCGAGCGTCGTGGTCGGCCCTCCGGGGCGGGTGTTCTACGTTTCTCCCGGCTCGGTGTACGTGTGGGCCACGTCCTGGCAGCGCGGCTCCGAGCAGTCGCGACCCGCCTCGCTCCTGACCAGAATCCCGCTGGCGGGCGAAGCGGTTCCCACGGCGCTGCGAGTGGCCGGCAGCCCGGTGGACCAGTTCTCGTTCCACGAAAGCGAGGACGGACACCTGAACGTGCTGACCCGCTCCGAAGGCAGGGGCGAGGCGATGTGGAACTCGGAGTGGTCGGAAGGGCGAGCCGCACTACTGCGGCTGCCGCTGGTCCGGATGGGCGACGGCTCGGCTTCGGCCCCGGCATCGTGGTATCGTCCGCTGGAGATGCCTTCTGGGTGGGTCCTGCATAACCGTTTCGTGGGCGAGTGGCTGCTGTACGGCGCCGGCAACGGCTGGAGCCCGCAGCGCCAGACCGACACAACACTGTTCGCGGTGCGCTGGCGCGGCGGAGCGGCCACGCGGCTGGCGCTTTCGCATGGCATCGACCGCATCGAGGTGATGGGCGGCGATGCCGTGGTGATTGGCGCACGCGGCAACAACCTGGAATTCAGCGGTATCAGTTTGGCTGGCGCGCCGGTGGTGCGGCAGCGGTTCGTGATGCCGCAGGCCTCCCAGGGCGAGCTGCGCAGCCACGGGTTCTTCTATCGCTCCGACGGAGAGGACGCCGGTGTCCTGGGTCTGCCGGTGCGCGAACAGCGACTGCCCGGCTACCGCCACCTGATCGAGGGATCGGCGTCAATCGTGTTCCTGCGCAACACCGGCCGGCGCTTCACCGAGCTGGGCCTGCTCGTGGCCGGGGCGGTGCGGAACGTGAACGACAACTGCCGTGCCTCGTGCGTGGACTGGTACGGGAACGCGCGGCCCATCTTCGCGCGCGGGCGCATCTTCGCGCTGCTGGGCTACGAGTTGGTGGAAGGCGTCATCGCCGAGGGCGAGCTGCGCGAGCTTCAGCGGGTCAACTTCGCGGCCCCGCTACTGGCGTCACGGTAGGGATCGGGGCTCGGGGTCGGGGGTCGGGGGCCGGGGGCCGGGGATCAACCGGCTCCGGCCCGCGCCGGCTCATCGTCTTTGATGTTCGCAGCCGATCCTGTATATAAAGCGCTGTGGCGCCCAGTTGGTCCCCGAGCGAGGCCGTGCAGCGGCTTGGTAGCAGCGCGCGATGACGTGGATGGCGGCGGCGATCGCCATCTACCTCGCGGCCCAGCTGGCCATCGGCCTCTGGGTCGCGCCTCGTATCCGGAGCGAGGACGATTTCCTGGTAGCGGGCCGGCGCCTCGGTTTGCCGCTCACCACCTTTTCGCTGTTCGCTACTTGGTTCGGCGCCGAATCGGTGATCGCCTCCTCGGCGCGCACCGCCGAGCGCGGGATCAGCCTGACAACTGCTGAGCCGTTCGGGTACGGGTTGTGCCTGGTGGTTGCGGGCCTGGTATTTGCGGGCCCGCTGTGGCGCCGCCGCCTGACCACGCTGGCTGATCTGTTTCGGGTTCGTTATTCCGAGGCGGTCGAGCGCACCGCGGCGGCGATCATGATTCCTACCTCGCTGCTCTGGGCCGCGGCACAGCTGCGCGGGTTCGGCCACGTGCTTACCACCGTGGTCCCGCTGGATGTCGGCGCCGCCATAGCGGTGGCGGCGGCATTCTGCATCGCGTACACGACTTTCGGAGGGCTGCTGGCCGACGCGATCACGGACCTGGTCCAGGGTATCGTGATCGTAGCCGGCCTTGCGGTGCTGGCGATCGTGGTGCTGGTGAAGCAGGGCGGGGCGGCCGCCGTTGTTGCCGCCGCGGGAGCGGGGCGGGTGTCGCCGGCCGGCGGCGAAGGCGGGATGTCGGCGTTAGGCGTGCTCGAGGAATGGGCCATCCCGGTATTCGGATCAGTGCTGGCCGCCGAGTTGGTGTCGCGACTTATCGCCGCGCGGTCGCCCCAGGTGGCGCGCACCGGGGCGCTGGCGGCCGGCGGGCTCTATATCGCGGTGGGACTGCTCCCGGTTGTCGTGGGCTTGGTTGGGGCCGGGCTGGTCGCGAACCTGGCCGATGGCGAGCAGTTCCTTCCCGCGGTAGCGCGGGCGGTGCTGCATCCGGCCGTCTACGTGATGTTCGCCGGGGCGCTGATCTCGGCGATACTCTCCACCGTCGACACGGTGCTGTTGGTGGCCGGCGGGCTCGCCTCGCACAACATCGTGGCGCCGCTGGCCGGAGTGCGGGATGAGCGCACGCGGCTCAGGCTGACCCGCGGGGGAGTGGTGGTCTTTGGGGTCATCGCCTGGGCAATCGCCGCGCGGGCCGGCGGCGTGGGCGAGCTGGTGGAGCAGGCATCAGCGTTAGGCAGCGCCGGGATCCTAGTGGTGGCCGTATTCGGGCTGTTCACCGGATTCGGTGGGCCGGCCGCCGCGGTGCTGGCTCTCCTCGCCGCTACGGCGACATACCTGGGTGCGGTGGCGGCGGAGCTGCCCTATCCGTTCCTCGGTTCGCTCGCGGCGTCGCTAGGAGCCTTTTGCCTTGTCGGGTTGGTCGAGGCGCGCATCAGGCGTGCCGGATCGCCTCCAGAATCGCCCGGACGGAGGCCGGAGCAGCGACCAGCAGCAGGTAGCCCTGCAGCTCCTGGTTTTCGTCCCCGATCCTGAAGCGGGTGTCGAGGCACAGCGCCGAGTTGTCGTCGGGTCCCCTTCCGACGAGTTCGTCGCTGCCTATCGTCGGCACCGACAGCATCAGGATCTTGCCGGTCACCGTGGAAAGCGCGCTCAGGTACGAGCCGCCCAGAATGTTGCCGGTCTCCAGCAGTCCAGAGCGGGCGATGGAGTCCAGCTCGGTGAGCGGCTTTGGCCGGCCCAGCAGCAGCGCGCACAACCGCAGCGCGTCGTCGGATGGGACCACGAACAAGAATCGGCCGGCGATGTCGCCCAGCACGTGCATGGCGACCGTAACCGTGGGCCGGTCGCGGTTGCTGAGCAGGGCGGTGAGGTCCTTCACGTCGGGAAGCGTTAGGCGCGGCACGCTGATCATCACGCGCCGGCCGGTCATGGTGGACAGCGCGGTGGCTGCGTGCCCGGTGGCGACGTTGGCCACCTCTCGCAGCGCGTCGTGCTGGAGCGGGTGCAGCGGATGGAAGTCCTGGGCCACGCTAAACGTTACCACCGAATCGTCCGCTTTGCAGCCGGTGGCCATCGCCGTAGCGAATGGTCAAGCGGCTGCTGCGGGTGCCAGGGTGGGCGCAGCTACGGGGCGGGCGCCGACTTGCCGTGCGCGCCTCAGCCGTGCTTGATGAACGTGCCGTCGCGCAGTTCGCGGTAGGCCTGCTCCAGCTCGGCCGGCGAGTTCATCACGATCGGGCCGTACCAGGCGATGGGTTCCTCGATCGGCCGGCCGGAAACCAGTAGGAATCGGATGCCTTGTTCGCCCGCGTGAACCACGACCTCGTCGCCTGAGCCGAACAGAACGAGGGAGCGATTCGAGGCGTCCGGTTCAGTGGGGACAGTGGGGACGGTGGGCGCGGTGGGGACAGACTGGGTCGGCCCCACCTCTTCCGTCGCAACCGGGCGAGGGGCCGAGGCGTCGCGGAAGGAGCCGGCGCCCTCGAACACATAGGCGAAGGCGTTGCTGCGGGTGTCCACCTTGAGGCGCTTGGTCTTGCCCGGCGGAACCGAAACATCCAGGTAACGCGGTTCGGCCGCGATGCCGTCAACCGGTCCCCGCTTGCCCCAGAACTCGCCGCAAATTACCCGCACCATGGTTCCGTCGTCGTCGGCGATCTCCGGGATGTCCTTCGATGCCACGTCCTGGTAGCGCGGCGCGCTCATCTTGAGCGCGCGCGGCAGGTTGGCCCACAGCTGGAAGCCGTGCATCCGGCCGCGCTGGTCGCCCTGCGGCATCTCCTGGTGCAGGATGCCGCTGCCGGCGGTCATCCACTGCACGTCGCCGGAGCCTAACGTGCCCTTGTTGCCAAGGCTGTCGCCGTGGTTCACGCTGCCCGCCAGCACGTAGGTGATGGTCTCGATGCCGCGGTGCGGGTGCCACGGGAAGCCGGCCAGATAGTCCTCCGGGTTCTCGTTGCGGAAGTCGTCGAACAGCAGGAACGGGTCGTAGTCGCGCGGGTTGCTGAACCCGAAGGCGCGGCGCAGCCTGACGCCCGCGCCCTCGAGCGTCGGCTGCGACTCAATGGTGCGCATCACCGGCCTGATCGACATCAGCTCACCGCCTTTCGTAACTCCCCGATCAGCTCCTCCAGGTGCTCCCACCTGGTGAGGTAGCTGATCACCATTACCCGGATCGCCCGCGTTCCCACAGTGGTGGTCGCCGAGATCCAGTGCCGGCGCGAACGCATCACGCGCTCGACGATCTGATCCTGTGCCTCTGCGCCCCTGGGCCTGTGTGCCTCCAAGCCCTTGTATCTCACCGCCGCGATCGCCGTATCCACTGGAGTCACCGCTTCCCAGGCGCCGTCCGCCGTCAGCTCGGACACGAACCGCTCGGTGAGGGCCACCTGCTCCTCGGCCATCCTCCCGTAGGCCTCGGCGCCGACCAGCTGCATCGCCAGCCACAGCTTGAGCGCGCTGAATGGCCGCGAGCCCACCAGGCCGTGGTGCCTGAACTCGATGGAGCGCCCGGTATCCGGTATATACACATCTGTGGCCGAAAAGGCGCGCTCGCCGGCCGCGCCGTCGCGCGTGAGTATCGCGCCGCAGGGATAGGGCAGGTACCACCACTTGTGCGGGTCCACGGTGATGCTGTCGGCCCGTTCGATGCCGCGCAGCCGCTCGCGCAGGCGGCTGCTGAACAGCGCGCCGGCGCCGTAGGCGGCGTCGA